>JBDLIV010000070.1:0-8086 GCA_039714675.1 Thermodesulfobacteriota bacterium | reverse complement strand
TGCAATACCGCACAGTATGCTCATATTTACCAGGAATGTGTGTCCATCAAAGGTTTAAAATGATCATAAAAACAGGCTTTTACAAAGCATACTTGTGCAGCATGCTGAATATTACCTTTTTTATTAAATCCTGTCCGCATACTTTTTTTTAATACCCCGAAACTGATCATAAGAAAGCCCAAGCCTTTTGGCAGCTTTTTTCTGATTAAACCGGCACTCATTTAAAGCCCTTGATAACAGGTACCGCTCCAACTCACCCACTGCTTCCTTGAACGGTTTTTTTAAAATTTGATCCATAATATCGACAGACTCATGGATTTTTGATTCATCCCTTCCCTTCTCCTTTTTCTTCACTTTGCTTTCCAAAGCATTCCCATAAGGATTATTAAAGGGGCTAAAGGAAATCTCATTAATAATGCCTGAGGACGATTTATATACTGCCCGTTCAATAACATTTTTTAATTCCCTGATATTACCCGGCCATAAATACGCCTCAAGCGACTTTAATGCTTGGGAAGAAATCCTTGGTATTTCATCCCGGCCAAGCTCAAAAGCCATCCTTGCTGCTAAATGATTTGCCAAAACCAGGATATCCCCTTTTCTCTCTCTTAACGGCGGCACATAAATCACTTCAAAGGAAAGACGGTCAAGAAGATCCTGCTTAAATTCACCAGACTGCGCCAACAAAGCAAGATCCACATTTGTTGCCGCCACAATCCGTACATCAACATGAATGGAATCAGAAGAGCCAACACGCTCAAAATTACCGTATTCCACTACCCTTAAAATTTTTTCCTGGACCTCCATGGGAATCGTCCCTATTTCATCCAGAAAAAGTGTACCTTTTGATGCTTTCTCAAACCGGCCTGCCCGCCGGGAACCGGCACCGGTAAACGCCCCTTTTTCATACCCGAACAGTTCAGATCCTATCAAAGCCGGTGTCAATGCCGAACAATTCAACGTCACCAAAGGCTTTTGCCATCGCTTTGACAAAAAATGAATCCTTGATGCTGCAAGTTCTTTACCCGTACCGCGTTCCCCGAGAATCAACACCGGGCGTTCAATGGGCGCCACGCTTGATATCTGCTCTTGAAACTCCAGAAAAGCATCTGATTGACCCAGTGCTTCCGGTATTGAAACCTGTTTTCCCATCCTCCCTCTTGAAACAATCTATATATTTGGCCAAATATCTCTATTATTAGCTTATTCTACTAATAATTGGTTAATATTACCATAAACAATCCTTAGGTGTCAATAGACTTAACTAGCTAAAATTTAAGCATATTTAATATTAAAACACTTCCTGGCACGCTAAATGCTATTTGTAATAATAAATTTAAATAATAATTTTTAACTAAACCAAAACATACAAGGAGAAAATAAAATGGGAATTTTTACACGATTTCAAGACATCATCGCATCAAATATCAGTGCCATGCTGGATAAAGCAGAGGATCCGGAAAAATTAATCAAACTGATGATCAGAGAAATGGAAGACACTCTGATTGAGATTAAGTCATCCTGCGCCAATACCATTGCCAATCAGAAAAAAGTCCAAAGACTTTTGGACGGCATACAGGAAAAAGAGAATTTCTGGGTACTAAAGGCTGAATTTGCCGTAAAAAAAGGTAAAGACAATCTGGCCAGACAGGCTCTACAGGAAAAAAGGCGGTATACGGTAAGAATTGAAGCCATTGAGATAGAATTAACCGAACTGACTATAATTATCGAACAATACCGTGATGATATTCAGGAACTTGAAACCAAGCTCAAGTCTGCCAGAGAAAAACAACGCATGCTGGTTCAAAGACATATCCGTGCAAAACAGAAAAAGAGGACCCAGGAAGAAATCCGGCGTGCGGACAGTGTAGAGGTGATGCAAAAATTTGAAGAACTTGAAAACCACATTGAAAGAATGGAGGCTGAAGCAGATCTTGTCAACTATGGCAGATCTTCAACCCTTGAAGATGAATTCGATGCCCTGGAGGCAGATGATGATATTGAAGCAGAGTTGAATGCTTTAAAATCCTCCCAATTTTCAAAAGATAATGATACAAATGATGCATAAACTTTTAAACACTAACCAAATCGGAGCAATAGCATTATGACTAGCGCAATTATCGTAGGGCTCTGCATTGGCGGTGTAATACTCTTAATCGCCACACTGGGATTGATTATTATCGGTATTATTCGAGCCGCCAAAACAGGAGGGCTGTCCAAAAAAGAAAAACAGGCCCATGCAGAAGAGACTCAAATGATCCAGGATATATATCATGGATTGTCCAAAATGGAAGAACGGGTTGAAGCGCTTGAAACCATACTGATTGAGCGCCAAAAATAAGGAATTTACAAATGAGACGACACTACGGACATAGACGAAACTATAAGTTCAAACAACACAAAAGACATTATAACGGGATTAGAGACAGGCTTTCAGCCCTGACATCAAACCAGGGAATCTACAGATCCAGAAGCGGCATCTTCATGGGAGTCTGCCGGGGACTTGCCGATTATTTTAACTTCAATGTTTTCTGGCTGAGAATAATTGTCCTGATCTTATTTCTTTTTACCGGTTTCTGGCCGATCGGTGTCATGTACATCGTTGCAGGTCTGCTGCTGAAAATGGAACCTGTTTCTCCTCTGCATGATGAAAAAGATCAGGAATTTTATGATACCTATACTCGTTCAAGGCAATCGGCCATTCAGAGAATCAAAAGGAAATTTGAAAACATTGAACACCGTATTCAAAGAATGGAACACACGGTTACTTCAAGGGAATTTGATTGGAAATAATCCTCTATTTCTTTGTTCTGACAAAAAGCCAAAGCACCAGATTAAACTTTTTACATCAGCAAGTTTCGTGGATATTTATCAAATTATCTATGTTACAATATTTTTGCTATCCTTGATAATTCCAGCTCCTGAATACTACGAACTTGGATAATAAATATATTAAATATGTATTAAATTGGCAGAAATAAAAAATCCCGATAAAATTAATTATCGGGATAAGCTTTATTTAAGTTGGCTCCCCAGCACGGACTTGAACCGCGGACCCATTGGTTAACAGCCAATTGCTCTGCCAACTGAGCTACTGGGGAGCAGTGCCTTTAAAAGACTTGGTGAACTTATAACAACCGGTTTTTTTTGTCAAGAAAAAAGCAAAAAAAAATTGACATCATTATATTTCAGCTTTATCCTTTTAATCAAGTTATAGTATAAAATATCGAAGGGAAAAACCATGATCAAGGAAAATGGAATTGTAACCAGTGCCAACCCTTCTGTTGCCTGGGTTAAAACAATTAGATCTGCTGCCTGTGAATCATGCTCGTCCAAAGACAGCTGCGGAACTTCCGGCAGTCTTGAGGAGATGATTATTACCGTTAAAAACACCATGAATGTTGTAAAAGGTGATCATGTTGTTGTGGGGCTTGAAAGCAGACCCATGCTTTTTTTAACCTTTTTTTTATATGTATTTCCTATTATTTCACTGACCATTGGTGCATTAATAGGTGATAGTATTGCACCCTCTTTTCAACAAGACCCTTCTCTTGTCTCCATGGTTATGGGATTTCTCTTTTTTGGTCTATCTTTTTGGTTTATCCGGATGAAAAACAATTCCCTTTCAAAAAAAAAACAATTTAAACCCTTTCTTGTAAGAAAAAGGCTTGCCAACGCTTCTGCGTGCTCTTCATCATAAAATCATATTTTTCCTTGCCAAAACAGCTCCAATATAATATATACGCTGCGTAGTTGTGGGTTTATCTCATAAACTCAAACCTTTAGACAAGAGAGAAGTATTATGACATCACAACGTGATTTGATAATAGCTATATCCTTAATGATCATCTTTCTGATCACAGGAATCGTATGCTATGCCTCTTTTACCCCTCCTGCACATGATGAACCAATGCGTATAATGTTTCAAACCAAGGCAGGCAAAGTATTATTCACCCATTCAGCTCATTCAATTGATTATACAAATAATTGTGAAGAATGTCACCATTTAACAAGCTTTCCTCCAAGCTATGACTGTAGTGAATGCCATTTTAAAGAAGGGGATGCCCTTATGCTGTCAAGGGAAGGTGCCTTTCATGACCAGTGTATAAAGTGCCACGATAACATGGGCGAAGGCCCGGTAGAGTGTGATTCGTGTCATACATTATAGCTCATTTAAGAATGCTCTCCAGCTTTTACAAAATAAGGACTTATTATGACTAAACGACCTTTTTTTACATTTTTAAAACCGGGATTCTATTATGACCTTGTGGAACCACAACCAGAAGAACCTGAATCAATACCTCTCCCGGATAACCTTATTTTATTATTGAATGAACCAATTAACAGCGCAAAAAAATCTTTAATCAAAAAAGGTGATTCAGTAAAAAAAGGAGAAAAACTATACCTCTATGATGATAGTACAGAATATACAATTTCTCCTGTAACCGGATCCATAAGCTCAATTGATATTTATCTTGATGATTTTGGTAATACATCCACATATCTTGTTATTGAAAAGGATCAAAACGAGACAGTAGATACAATCACTTATGATTTAAAAGATGATATTGCCTCTGCTGACAACTATTTAAGAACACTGCCCGGAGGGCCGCCGTTAAAAACCCTTGCCAGCAGTGACAATAAGATTAATACCATCGTTATAACTTGTATAGATACTGATCTTCTGGCCACGACCAGTCAGTATGTAGCTTCTAAGTTTTCCAATGAAATAAAAGAGGGAGCTCAAATCTTAAAAAAGCTGACTAATGCTCAAAAGCTTTGTATCGCAGTTCCTGAAGAATCAGGTCTTAAAGAAAAGTTTGATTCAACAGAGGTATTTGAAACCTCCATAAGATATCCGTCGAATTCTCCAGCATTAATTTTAAAAGAACATTTAAACATAACGCTTCCGGCAGGAAAAGCTCCTGAAGATGTGGGTGTCTGCTTTGTCAGTGCAGAAGCAGCTGCTTCTCTGGCCAGGGCTTATCAAACAAAAACAGCCGGTTTTGAAAAATATCTGACAATTATTGGGAAAGAGGGTAATAAGCAGAGGGTCAAGGCAAGTATTGGAACCTCTCTGGGAAAAATATTCAAAGCCTTGGATATTCATATCGGCAATGAGGACAGAATTGTTATTGGCTGCCCAATGCAGGGTATTGCAACTTATACCCTTAGCCATCCTGTGCAGCCTGATATGGATACAATTATAATCCAGGACAAGAATATTATCCCCCAATTATCAGATAATGCATGTATCAATTGCGGTAAATGTGTTCAAATCTGCCCTGCCAATATTCCTGTGAATATTCTTGTAAGATATCTTGAAGCTGACAAATATGAGGAGGCTGCTGACAGATATGATCTTGAATCATGTATAGGGTGCGGTCTTTGCGCATATGTATGCATTGCAAAAATTCCCCTTTACCAATATATCAAACTTGGAAAGCATGAACTTTCAGCTCTTAGAGAATCAAGCGTAGAATTGGAGACTGCCAATGAATAATTACAAACTAACAGTATCCCATGCTCCTTTCTGGCATGATGGAGATAGTATTTTCCAAATGAATCTGAATATCCTTATTGCTCTGTTACCGGCAGTAATTTTTGGTATTATTCAGTTTGGCGCACCTGCTGTTGGTGTACTTGCCCTCTCTCTTTCCAGTGCCATGACCTGGGAATTTATACTCAATATTATATCCAAGAACAAAATCACTATTGGAGACCTGGATGCTGCTGTTATTGGGCTTCTTTTCGGCATGATGCTTCCTGCAACATCCCCGTGGTGGCTTGTGATAACAGGAACCTTTGTAGCGGTTGTAATAGGAAAAATAATTTTCGGCGGCCTTGGTACAAACCCGTTTAACCCGGCTCTTTTGGGAATGGCATTTTTAATGCTTTCCTGGGGAACATTCTTTGACTTTGATACTGCATATGTTAATTATGACTTTGATTTTGCCGCCTTTGCACCTTTGGCAACCCTGAAATTTCAAGGAGTTAAAGCAATTTCCGACCTGTTTACATCCACGGATCTTCTCATGGGCAGGCAGATAGGAGGCATTGGTTCCACCTTTGGACTCGGTCTGATAATCGGTGGTATTTACCTGATTTTAAGGGGATATGCACGATGGGAAATCACAGTTTCTTTTATTGCAGGTATTGTTTTCACGGCCTTTTGTTTTAACCTTGTAAACTCAGACTCCTATGCAGGACCGATGGTTCATCTTTTATCAGGATATACACTGCTTGGTGCTTTTTTTCTTGCCACAGAAAAATCCTCTTCTCCGGTAAACAAAATCCCCATGCTTCTTTATGGTTTTTTTGCAGGAGTAATGATTATTCTGATGAGGAATATAGGCGCCTATACCGATGGCACTGTATTGGCAATCCTGTTGTTCAACCTTGTAAACCCCCTCATTGATCAAATTAGACCAAAAGCTTTGGGAAAGGGCATAAACAATGCGTGAAATGATTAGTATGGTTGTGGTGTTAACTGTTCTGACAGCTGTGTCAGGAGGTCTGCTTGCTGCTGTAGAATCTGGAACTAAAGAGCAAATTGAAATACAGGTGCTTAAATTTCAAAAAGCTCCTGCTATTGAATCCATATTCCAGGACGTTGCCAATGATCCTATAGCTGACAGATTTACAGTTAAAACCGATGATATGGAATTACAGGTTTTTCCGACAAAACTTGCAGACGGTTCACAAGCTGTTGCCTTTGAAACAAAGGGAACCGGATTTGGTGGTCCTGTGGGGCTGATGGTGGCTGTTAACCTTAACAATGATAAAGTTATAGATGTAAGAATGACCACCCATGCTGAAACTCCCGGTATAGGAACAAAACCCAAAGAAGATCTCTCTTTTGTTTCACAATTTACAGGTCTTTCCATCATGGATACTGATTTTAATTTAAAAGGCAGCGGGGGAGTAATTGATGCCGTATCAGGAGCAACTGTCACTTCGAATGCACTCTGTACTGCTGCTGTAGAAGCAAAAGAAGTTTACCAGAAACTCAAACCTGAAATTATCAAACAGATGAACTAAGGATAGATATCCTAGGAGAAAATTAACTATGGCACAATCTCTGGCAAAAGAATTTACAAAAGGACTTTGGGCTGAACTGCCTCCTTTCAGGCTGGTTCTCGGACTCTGCCCTGTTCTTGCTGTGACAAAATCAGTGGAAAACGGATTAGGGATGGGAATTGCAACCACCTTTGTTCTGGTTTGCTCCAATTTGCTTGTATCTCTTCTTAGAAATATTATTCCTGCAAAAGTCAGGATAGCCTGTTTCATAGTTATTATAGCTACCTTTGTTACCATTGTGGAATTCATGATGCAGGCATATGCATATGAACTGTTTTTAAAACTCGGTATTTTTATTCCCCTTATTGTTGTGAACTGTGTTGTCCTTGGCAGATCAGAAGCATTTGCCAGTAAAAATAGCCCCATTATGTCTGTAGCAGATGGATTGGGTATCGGTATCGGATTTACACTCTCTCTTGGTGCCTTAGGTGCAGTCCGGGAATTCCTTGGAAATGGGACACTTACTATCTGGGAAGGCCTTCCAGTTTTTTCAATGGGACCTGATTTTCTTCCTTTCAGGTTTATGCTTGAAGCACCTGGTGCATTTGTGGGCCTTGGTCTCATGCTGTTTTTAATGAATCTTATACCTCAAAAATAAAAGGGGATAAAATAATATGAGTGATCTATTCGTCCTTGCAGTAAGCTGTATTTTTATCAACAATATTCTCCTTGCCCAGTTTCTTGGTCAATGCCCCTTCCTTGGCACATCAAAAAAAATGGAAACTGCAGTGGGTATGTCAATGGCAGTTGTGTTTGTCCTTGTAATGGCCGGTATAATTACATGGATTGTTGATGTTTATCTTTTAAAAGCACTGGATGTTGAATACCTAAGGACTGTTGCCTTTATCCTAGTCATTGCATCCCTGGTTCAGTTTGTTGAAATGTTTTTGAAGAAAAGTATTCCCGCTCTATATGCAGGTCTTGGAATTTTCCTGCCTCTTATCACCACTAATTGTGCTGTCATGGGTGTCTGTCTTATTAATATTAAAGAAGAATACTCCTTTCT
>JBDLIV010000069.1:0-8107 GCA_039714675.1 Thermodesulfobacteriota bacterium | reverse complement strand
GGTTTGTCTTCAAGGGGAGTCTGGTTAATTATTTCCCATAGATCAGAAAGAATTGGATGAGCTCTTTTTGCAGCCCATCCCTGCATGGCACACCCTTTTTTTGAACAATTCATCATTTTAAAAAAAGATTCAGGGGTTGCCACGCCCGGTGACATAAATGCAATGACAAGATCAAACTTTTTTTCCCACTGCTTTGCCTCTATATCTATTTTGTGCCAGTCTTCATGGAGAATTGTAATATTTTTCTCAATATCCGGTGTGATATCTTTTTTAAATCTTTCCAGCATTTTTATGGAAAAATCGAGAGCTGTTATCCGGGCACCTTGTTTTGCAAGTTCCATTGCAAGCAGTCCTGTTCCACACCCAATTTCAAGAACTTTCATCTTATCAAACAGAAGATTTTGTTCTCTAAAAGCTGATAGTACCTTTTCAAGTCTGCGATCCTTTACCTCTTTTTTACCCTTATTATAGGTGGCTGCTGCATTATCCCAGTATTCAGGCGTGGAAAATCCCCTGTGAACTTTAAAGGTATCGTTCTTTTTATCATTTTCCCACTGATGGATCCAAAATTCTTTATTAAAAATATTATCCACAATTAAATTTCCACACTCTATTTTATTTTGTCGGATGACAAGACCTTTAAATCATTCAAGTTCTCTTCATCATCCCTGGGACTAAATACATTTACGATATCATTGACAACCACATAAAGGGAAGGAACAAAAACAAGGGTTAAAAAAGTGGCTGCGATCAATCCGAAACTGATACTAACAGCCATTGGAATTAGAAATTGTGCCTGGAAACTGGTTTCCAGAAGAAGCGGAAAAAGGCCTGCAACTGTTGTTACGGAAGTAAGTAAAACAGGTCTGAATCTGCTTTGTCCTGCCGCAATAACTGATTCAATGATCTGACCGCCGTCCCGAATTTTTGAGTTAATAAAATCAATTAAAATCAAAGAGTCATTTACTACAATTCCAGACAGTGCAACTATTCCAAAAATGCTGATTATAGTAACATCAAGGTTCATGACAAAATGTCCGATAACAGCCCCAATAAGACCAAAGGGAATGGCAGTCATAATTATTACAGGCTGGATATATGATCGAAACTGGCTTGCAAGCAATAAAAACATGATCATTGCAGCAAGGGAGAATCCCTTTTTAAGGCTGTTTATGGATTCTTCGGTTCTTTTGGCCTGACCTTCAAGATCATAGCTGATTCCAGGATAGTGCGTTACAAGGGTATCAAGATAATTGTTTTTCAAATCCTGGACAATCTTACTGGCATTGGCAATATCTTCATTAATATCAGAGACAACCGTAATAATTCTATTTCTGTCCACTCTTTGAATTGTTGAATATCCACGTTTCATTTCAATATCAGCAACCTGGTTCAAAGGGATCTGCCTTCCATCACGGGTTCTGATCCTGAAATTATCAATACTTGCTTCAGATTCTCTCTCCTTTTGTGAATATCGCACCATGACCTTGATATCATCTTTACCCCTTTGGACTTTTAAAACTTCATCCCCATAATATGCCTGTCGAATCTGGGTGGCAATCTCTGCCATTGTAATCCCAAGGGTTTTAGCACTTTTTTTAATATGAATACGTTTTTCCATTTTGCCGGGTCTGAAATTATCTGTAATATCAAAAGTTCCGGGATATTGAGCAATTTCATCTTTCAGGTCATCTGCTGCAAGCTGAAGCTGATCAAGATCATTGCCTATAAGTTGAATTTCCAATGGATTCCCGCCAGGTCCACCTCCAATTATGGAAAATGTAAGCAATTCAGTTCCAAGAATATTTCCTGTTAACTCACGCCATTTTGCTGTGACTTCAGGTGCAGTGATATCAGGACGTTGAGAAGCAGGCTGCATTTCTATCCATGCTTCTCCACAGTGACCGCCATAAGTCCCTGGTTTATAATCCCTTCTCGGGATAATACCAACCTGTGAAAAATTATTTACAATCAGGTCCTGTCTACCGACCACCCTCTCCCTGAAAAAATCATTTAACTCAACTGAACCTTTTTCAATGCGTTTTATTGCCTTTTCAGTAGTTTCAAAAGGGGTTCCAAGGGGATATATAACTTCTGAAACAACCCAGTTGCTGTCAGTCTTGGGAAAAAATACAAAAGGAACATGTCCGCCTGCTATAAGCCCTATACTGACAATTAATACCCCAAAGCCCTGGGCAAGAGTAAAATACTGATTTTTAACACAATATTTTAAAACCGGAGTATATATTGATTGTATAAAAAATGACAAAGTCTTCTCAATTCTGTCACGAATCCATCCATGGGCATCAAGTATATCCTTTTTCAACCAGTCAAGCCAGAAGAAGCAAATCCTGAAAATCAAAGCTTTTTTCTTTTTTGAAGGCGTTAGTGCATGATCAAGATGAGCCGGAAGGATTATAAAAGCTTCCACAAGAGAAAAAGCAAGAATACAGATTACTGCCTGGGGCATGATATAGATAAACTTACCCATAATACCTGCAATATGCATCAACGGTGTAAATGCGACAATGGTTGTAGTAACTGCCATGACAACAGGCGCCCCAATCTGGGCAACGCTGTCAATGACAGCCTGTTTTGCAGGTTTTCCTGCTTTATAATGTGTATAAACATTTTCCCCCACAATAATAGCATCATCCACAAGAATTCCCAATGTCATGATAAACCCGAACAGGGATAACATGTTAATGGATGCATCAAAATAATCTAAAATAAGAAATGCACCCATAAATGATATGGGAATTCCTGCAGCAACCCAGAAAGCAAGTCCAAAATCAAGGAAAAGTGCCAGAACAATAAATACCAGCAGTATTCCCTGGACACCATTTTTTAATAAAAGATCAATTCTGCCCTGAACCATTTCTGCTATATCATACCAATATCCAAAAGTAATACCCTCTGGAATTGAACCCTTATGATTCTCAATGTATTGCTTAACAGTTTTTGAAATGGCAATATTATCCTGGCTGTCAGTTCTCTTGACAACCACAATAACAGCAGGTTTGCCATTAAACCTTGCCTTGACATCAGTATCCTCAAAACCGTCAATCACCTTGGCAACATCGGCAAGCCTTACGGTTGTTCCATCCTGCCTTGTAATTACAGGAATCTGTTCAAACTCTTCCCCGGTATAAAGCTTACCTTTGGCACGTACAAGAAATTCTCCTCCCTTTGTTTTTATTTTCCCGCCTGGAAGATCAAGGCTTCCTGTTTTAACTGCTGTTGCAACTTGATCAAATGAAAGATTAAATTTTCTTAAACTCTCTTCAGACACTTCAATGGAAATTTCGTAATCTCTGACACCAATGAGGCTTGCAAGTGAGATATCATCGGTTTCAAGAAGATCATCCCTTATTTTTTCAGCAGTCTCCCTTAATACTCTTTCACTGGCATCACCATACAAAGCAAGATATATTGCAGGCTCATTCTGTTTTATCTCTACAACGACAGGATCTTCTGCCTTTTCAGGAAATGAATCAATCAAATCCAATTCTGTTTTTATTTCATCCAGTTTTTCATTTATATCAGTACCAGATTCCAATTCCAGAGTGACAGATCCATATCCTTCAAGGGCAGTGGAATAGACTGTTTTTACATCTTCAAGACTTTTGAGCTGCTCCTCAACCTTGATACACACACCCTCTTCAACCTCTTCCGGGGATGCCCCGGGATAGGGGATACCAATATCAATCATATCAAGGGAAAACTGCGGGAACATTTCGCGTTTCATGTTTAAAACAGTATAAAGTCCAGCCACAATTAGAAACACCATGATCAAATTCACGGAGACTCTATGCTCAACAGACCATTTACCCAGTGCTTTCATATTTTGAGCCTTTAATTCCCATTTTGTTTGATCTTTAACTCCATTCCATCAAGTGCGCCTGGAAGCGGAGAGATAATGATCTTATCTCCTGAATTCAGGCCATGATCAATATAAACTTCATCCTCAAACTTTCTTAAAATCCTGACTTTTTTCATTTTCAGATGGCCGGTATTGATCGTATAAAGGATATCATTACGTTTTAACAGATACCTTGGCAGCACAAAAATATTTTCGTAGGTTTCTCCTAAAATACTGCATTTAACAAATGCACCTGGTTTTAATTCAAAAATATTTTTTAATTTTGATTCAGGTTTAAGTATCTCAAGGGTCATTGGCAGGGTTCTTGTTGTCTCATCAATGCTGGATTTTATCCTGACAACCTCTGCATCCCATACAAAGGGTTGTATCTTATCAAGGTTTGCCATGGTCACTTTTGCTTTTGGTGTTTTTCCCTCTTCAAAAAAAGATTCTATCCATTTTAATTTTTCCAAAGGAATTCTGACATCTACATCCAGGTTGTCCTTTTGATATATTGAACCCATGACCTGCCCGGGATTGATATACTCTCCTATCTCTGCAAATTTATTTAGAATAAATCCTTCAAACTCACATACAACAGTGGTTTTTTTAAGGGCAAGATCAGCTTTTTGAAAATCAACACGGGCCATGGCAAGAGCTGTATTTTTTTGTTCCATCAAAGTATCGGTCAATGAGAGACTGTTACTTAAGTTCTGAAACTGAATCTTTGCCTGTAGATATTGCTGTTCTGCCCTGTCAAGACTGTTTTTTGAAGCAAATTGATTTTTGCTCAATGCTTGAATTCTCTTCAATTCCTTTTCAACAAGTTTTAAATTGGCACTGGAGAGTTTGATATCATTTTTCAGATTTGCAATATCCTGTTTTAATTTCTTAATATCTGTCTTTGCCTGTCTGATTCGAACCTCTCCTGTCTGCCTGTTCAACTGATAAGATCTCTGATCAATTTTAATTAGAACCTGGCCTTTCTCAATTTCACCACCCTCAATAAAAGATGGATGGATATAATCAATTCTCCCTGAAACTTCTGCAGTTATTTTTACAAGTTTTCCAGGCTTAACCGTACCATATGCTTCCACGGTCATGACTTTTGAAACCGGCTCTGCCGTTATCACTTTAACACTGACAGGAGTCTTGATGATCTCTTTTTTTTCAGGCTCTTTTTTCAGGGATATAAGAAATTTTGCCAGAGCAACGGCAATAATTAAAACAATAACAACCCTTAAAAATCTAAAAAGAAAAGATTTGATTTTTTTAATTCCTGATGTTTTTTCCATAATCAATATTCTCCGTTAGGGCTGCCGGATCTTTTAAGGGTGTTTTAAATTCAGATAAAAAAGCAACAGCAACAGTGAATCAACTTTTCATCAAGCATTTTATAGTTTTCACAAGTTCTGTTGTAACTGTAGTTTTATTAAACTATTTTTTTGTTTTAGTTTTTTTAGGCAGACTCTTTTTTGCAGCAGGTTTTGTCGCTGTTTTTGCCACTTTTTTTTGGGGGGGCTTAATCCCTCTTAAGACAGGTATAAGTTCCATTCTGTTTTCTGCAAACAAAAGAGAGATCTCTTCAAGCTGAGTCTCATTGAGTTTAATTTTAGATTTTTCCAGGAATTCAAACAAATTGTCGGCAATATCAAGCATTTTATCATAGGCGTCTGCTTCTTTTTTTGTCGCAAATGTCATCTTTTCCTCTCCATTCCTGACAACGATATACTTTACAATTACAGCCATTTTATCTCCCTTGGATCAGTTTTTTTTATAGTCTTAATATAAAAAGGAATTCAGGTAAAGAGTTTTCCTGCCTAAACTCAATATTTGCCATTATAATTTATGGTTACAGCCTGTCAAAATATTTCCAGCAAAGCCATATCAGAACAAGCACAGGAAGACCGATTAATGCAGTAATTAAAAAAAACGTTGAATATCCCAGATTATCTACTATAGTACCGGAATAACCGCCAAAACCTTTGGGTATCAGAGTCATCAAAGAGCTGAAAATTGCATATTGAATGGCTGTAAACCTGACGCTGGTGAGACTTGATAAAAAGGCTACAAAGGCTGCGCTTGCAAGCCCTGCCGCCAGATTATCAGCTGAAATAACAAGGTATAGCATGATTATATTCTGTCCTGTTCCAGTCATGGCCATAAAGAGCAGGTTTGTCAAAGAAGAGAGTATGGCGCCTGCAAACAGTATTTTCATCACACCATATCTTACCGAGAGAATTCCCCCCAAAAAACCGCCGGCTATGGTCATGAAAAGGCCGAAAGTTTTCACAACACTTGCTATTTGTGTCTTTGTAAATCCAAGATCCTGATAAAAAACATTTGAAATTACACCCAATACTATATCGGAAATTCTATATAAACCAATTAATGCAAGCAGGAGCCAGGCAACTGAAACCCCATAACGTTTAAAAAAATCAGCAACAGGACCAATGTAGCTGTCAACAACCATTTTCCGGTTCACAAACCCGGTTAACATAACAAATTTTGCAATCAGTGCTGCAACACCAATTCCTGCGCCAAGCCTGACAAGTTCAATTAGAAAACCAGATAGATATTGATTACCAAGCCAGTCACCAATGGTTGCCTTTAAGCTTGCAGCTGCACCTGCACTGAAATAGAAGGCAGTGATAAATCCTCCTGCAGCAAGTAGAAACAAAAACAAAAATCCCAGATAATCCTTTGGCGGGTATCTTTTCTCTTCACCTGATTTTATTTCAGGTTCAGGGATAAGTATGACGGTTACAACACCAACCAGCATACATGCAGCCATGATATAGTAAGAGTTCTGCCATGCTGCAAAGCTGTAATTTCCCTTTGAAGAGCCAAACAGTTCAGCCAGAAAAAGAGCACCGGCACCTGCAACAAGCATGGCAGTTCTGTATCCTGCAATATATGCAGAGGCCATTAAGCCCTGAAGATCGGTTCCTGCAGATTCTATTCTGTAGGCATCAATGACAATATCCTGTGTTGCTGAAGAGAACCCAAGCATTACTGCTGCAATTGCCATGATTGTCAGCTGATGACTGCCAGATGCAGGATCAGTACTTGCCATCCATAAAATTGCACAGATAACACCTGCCTGTGCTGTTAGAATCCAGCTTCGCCTGCGGCCAAAAAACTTTGTAAGATATGGGATTGGCATTCTGTCAACCAGAGGAGCCCAGACAAATTTGAATGAATATCCCAGAGCAGCCCAGGAAAAAAAAGTAACAGTAGAGCGCTCAACTCCTGCCTCTCTTAGCCACAGTGAAAGAGATGAAAAAATCAATAATATGGGTATACCGGCGGAGAATCCCAAAAAAAGCATTGTAACAACCCGTGGATGAGAAAAGGATTGTAAAGCCTGCTTCCAGTTACGATTTGTTTGTTTATTCATTTTAATAAACAGGCAGACTACTACAGGGTGATTTCAAAATTGCAGTGAACTGCAAAACAGTCAATTGTTGGATTACTCTTTTTAAGTTCAATTTTACATTTATTAACAATCTTGTCCATCTGTGAATCTGTCCTGTCCTGATTCAGATGAAACAGTCCAAGTTTTTTAACCTTGGCTTTTATTGCAAAGGCCAGTGCCTGTGGAATAGAAGAGTGACCCCAGCTGACTTTTCGTTTGTATTCCTCTTTGGTGTATTCTCCGTCATGGAACAAGAGATCTGCATTTTTTACAAATTTAAGATGGGCATCATAACCTCTGCTTCCAGAATGATCAAAGCCAATTTCATTATCTGTTAAAAACACAAAAGACTTTTCATCTTCAATGAATTTATATCCCAGACATCCACCAAAATGGCTCAAAGGAATGGTTTCAATGGTTACTGATCCGATATTAAATTTATTATTTAATCTCTTTTCAAATTTTATATTTGCGTTAAAATCCTTCAAAGTAATGGGGAAAAGCGGCTGTTCCAATACTTTTCTAAAAACATCCCGGGTATTAATACCAGCGAATTTGCGATCCTGGATAATAACTTCAACCTTTTTAAAAAGAAACGGCCTGAAAAAAGCAATTCCCATGATGTGGTCCCAGTGGGCATGGGTAAAGATAAGATAATACTTAGTTATATTCCTTTCAATAAGGCTTTTCCCAAGACGTCTTAATCCTGTGCCTGCATCAACAATAATTGTTTCTCCTGTTTTTGCAGTAATTTCAATACAGGTGGTATCACCCCCATACTTGACATACTCATCACCTGATACAGGTACAGACCCTCTTGATCCCCA
>JBDLIV010000068.1:0-8124 GCA_039714675.1 Thermodesulfobacteriota bacterium | reverse complement strand
TCTTAAATAAAGCAGATTCAAAACTGCTTAAATCATATTATGATCAATGGTATCGACCTGATAACATGGCTCTGATAGTTGTGGGCGATTTTGATACCAAAGTTGTTGAACCTATGATTATTGAAAGGTTCTCAAAGCTTAAATCACGCAGTCTCTTTTTAAAAGCTCCCTTATCCACAAAATGGAAGAAGCATAAGGGAATAAAGGTATTTTATCATTATGAACCTGAAGCCAGCAGTACTGAAGTAACAATAGAGACTGTTTCGTGGAAACCCTTTGAAACACAGACATTGGAAATCATAAAGAGAAGAGCTCTGGAGAGTATTACAAATTCAATAATTCAAAATCGACTCTCAAGTATGGTTAACAGACAAACTGCCAGTTTTTCACAAGCTTCTGCCTATTCTGGCTCATTCCTTCATAATATATCTTTATCTGCCATTAATGCGAATTGCAGTCCTGATAATTGGCAGGAGTGCCTTAGACAGATTGAAAAAGTCTTAAGACAAGCTCTTATGTTTGGGTTTGCAAAAAAAGAGTTGGATAGGGTCAAGGCTGAATTCGTCTCTTCACTTGAAAGAGGGGTTAATCAGGCTTCAACTCAGAAAACTAAGGATCTATCCAGAAAAATCCTTGCAACCATGAATAAAAAAGGGTTGTTTCTATCTGAACAACAAAAAAAGGATTTATTAAAACCATATATTGAATCAATTGTTTTACAAGATGTCCATAAAGCATTAAAAGAAATCTGGTCAAAGGATCACAGGCTTATAATGGTTACAGGAAACGCAGATATTCAGACAAAACATCCTGAAACAACAATTCTTGATGTCTTTAACAAAAGTATTAATAAAAAGGTTAATAAATACAAGGGATTTGAATCAAAAAAATTTCCATATCTTACAATACCATCTTCCAAGCCCATAATAGAAGCAAGGGAAGACAGTGTTAAAGAACTTGACATCACAAAAATTGAATTTGGAAATAATACCTTTTTGAATCTTAAAAAAACTGATTTTAAAAAAAATGAATTCAAATTCAAGGTTTGTTTTGGGCAGGGGGGAAAATCACAACCTGTTACAAAACCTGGTTTGTCAATGATTGGAGAGAGTGTCATAAAAGATAGTGGTCTGGGTGGTCTGGATGCTGATCAATTGGAAGAAGCTCTGGCAGGCAAAGATGTAACTATTGGTTTTGGAATAAATGAAAACTATTTTTCTTTGTCTGGATTTGCTGATCCTAAGGAGGCTGAGCTTGTTTTTCAACTCATTTTTCACTATTTTAATGATCCTGGATTCAGCCAGAAAGCTTTGAACCTTGCAAAAATCCGGTATAAACAGAAGTTTGAAAGCCTTATGCAGACACCTGAAGGTATTATGCAAATCAAGGGAGACTCTTTTCTTGCTGAAGGTGATGCTAGGTTTGGTATGCCTCATCCTGACATAATTGACCAATATACTTTAAGTGATATTAAAAACTGGCTGATCCCATATTTTGAAAATTCTCCCATTGAGATCTCCATTGTTGGAGACTTTAATGTTGAAAATATGATTAAATTAGCTTCAAAATATATGGGGACTTTTAATGAAAGGATTAAATTTCCCAATAAACCCATTAAGTCAGCCAAAGTTAAATTCCCGATGGGAAAACGGCTTGAACTTGCAATTGATTCAAAAATCAAGAGAGGTGTTGTCCGTCTTGCATTTTTAACAGATGATTTTTGGGATATTGGACAGACCCGCCGCCTTTCAATATTATCAAGAGTTTTTTCAGAAAGACTTAGAGTTATCATAAGAGAAGAGCTTGGTGAAACTTACTCTCCTTATGCATATAATAATCCCTCAATGAGTTTTAATGACTATGGAATAATGCATGCAGTTGTAAATGTAAAACCTGAAAGCATAGAATTTGTTTATAGTAAAATTAAAGAGATCATTCACTCTTTAGCTTTAGAAAATATTACAAAGCATGAGACAGACCTTGCCTTAAAACCGGTCCTGAACCATTTAAAAGTTATTAGAAAGAGCAATACCTATTGGTTGAATTCAGTTATGGCGAACTCTTCAATTTACCCGGAAAAATTTGAGTGGGCCAATAATATGACTTATGATTACAGTAAAATTACTAATGATGAGTTGAATGGACTTGCAAAAAAGTATCTCAATATTGATCAAAGTGCCTTAATTATAATAAAATCTGAAAAGATAGATTAAGAAGTTGAAATTTATGGTAGGTCCCCTAAAGAATCAGGGAAGAGAGAATTAAATTTATTTGGGTTTCAGGTTTTTATTGTTTGGAAATATCTTCCACTGGTTCTGAAACATTATTTTTAAGATAATAATCTAAATCAAACAGTTGTTTAAAACTCAAATCTGTGAATTGTACATGCCTTTTTCTTACTTTCATGGAGCTGAAAGAGGGAGCATTGGTAATTTCATAGTCTGCAATGGTTTTAAATGGAAGATCCCCCACGTAGTAGCCCATGCTACTTAAAAAAATTGTCTCTACAGAAGTTTGTTGCTCCTCTGTCTCTTCATTGCTCGTGTCAATATATTTGAAAGCAAGCCCCCCTATGCTGAGATCAATTATTTGACCTAATTTATGAGAATTAGGGCTTATAGCTGCATAGGCACCCTCTACAGCCTTATAACGTTTGTTTTTCCGCCTTTCAATTGTCCTTTTCCTGCCAACCATGAACACTGCCCCTTCTATATTTGATAATTTGGTCAAAAGTAATCATCCAATTGATTTTATAATTCAGTTCATAATCTCATATTGCATGATTTATGCCATTGTCCATATCTACCGATAATTTTATATTTAAATCATGGAACTATCTAAAAGTAAAGTGAATATTGATAAAAATATTGTCAAATAATTGGTATTCCAAATAGCACCCACCAATTTTTTGACAGGAAAATGGAAAAAAATGTAATACTTTTATGAAAAAAAGTTCATAAAAGTATTACATTTTTTTCTCAAATATTTTTAACGTCCTGTTTTTTTTTACATTATCAGGTTTAAAAACCCTACCACTGATTACTATATATACACCATAGTGTAAAGTTTGCACTGCTGCAACAGCTAAACCGAGATTAAAGACAGCATCACTTGACCTGAATTTTGCTGGTTCCATAGCTCCTGTAAGGACAATGGTTTTATCTTTAATAGTTTCAAGTATTTTTGCTGTTTCAATCATAGTGTCAGTTCCATGGGTAATGATGATTTTATCCGTGGTTTCATTTTTTACAATTTTATGAACAGCAGATCGATCCTGATGAGTCATATCAAGAGAATCTTTTTTAAATATTGAAGAAACCTCTGATTTAAAATTAACTCTTGCGTCTTTTAAAATATCATTAATATTGGATTCACCAATTTCATATTTACTTAAATCATCGAAATATACCTTATCAATAGTTCCTCCAACAGCAAAGAATTTAATTTTCATATTTGCCTGCTAAATTTTTAAAATAGTTTAAAGTGGTTATGCAGATTTCATAATTAAACCCTCTGTAAACCAAGAAGTTCATCATTTTTTTCTTGAATTTTTTTTTATCAAAGTTCTGCCACCGCTCTATTTTTGGTTCCACTGCTTTTATTGCCAGAGATTGATCATCATATTGTTCTAAAAAAGGTTCAATTATTGAGAGGTCAACTCCTTTTTTTTTTAATGCATACTTAATGGCAAATTTTGATTTCGGCCTGTTTCTTACCATGGTCTCTATATATATTTTTGTAAAATCTTTATCGTTCAAATAGTTTCTTTCTAACAAAATTTCAATAGTTTTCTTTACAATATTTTTGTCCCAAAATTTTTTTTTTAAGTATTCCTCTATCTCATATACACTTCTTGGCCGATAGGACAAATATTTCATTGCAAGCATTAAAGGTCGTTCAATTGAATTCTTATCACTCTCCATCTATTTTATCCCATAATTTTACAGGAGTTTTTAAAATATTAGTCATCATGTTTAAAAGGCCTTTTCCAACGGCTGAAGGGTGAATGGGAACCACAACAGGATCAGAGAGTTTTCCACTGGCCTTAGCTGGGATTGATACCGATCGTCCTTCAAGAATCGTGTTTATAATAGGAATTTTTTCAATAATAAGATCTACGGTTTTAAATGGAGCCACAAGACAGGTTAAATCCATTGTGTCATTTAGAGGATCAATCCAGCCTGTAAATACAAGTGTCATATCTTCACCATCAATGATTGCCCTGGTTAAATAAATTATGCTGCCTTGAATATCTGCTTCAATAATAATTTTTTTATATCCAAACCCTTGCTGCTCCACATCTGGAATAGAGCCCTTAAAAAATTTTGAGACATTAATTACAGATAGAATTCTTGAAAGAAGAGTTAATTTATAAATACGGCCTTGTTCGGCATTAAATTTTATAGAACCTTTAATTTTTTTTGAAACCTCTTTTTGGGAGCCCTTTGAAGAGAGGTCGCAATCTAACGAATATTGCCCATCTATCAATTTATCTTTTTGGGAGAGGCAGGAGAGCAGGTCCTGGATATTTGCCTTGTTATAAGCTTTCACAGGCAGTTTACAATTAATATTGTCTTTTCGAAAATCAATATAACCACTTGTTTCAAGATTGCATAAAAAGGCTTTTTTCAGTTTGATATATGGCCCATCTTCTTTTAAAAATATTTTACTGTCAATATTTGTAAAAGTCAGGTCTTTAATTTTTAATTGATCTGTTTTAAAATTAATAATTTTGCTTGGCAATAGATTATAATCCAAAGGGGTTTTTTCAGATCGGGTGTCCATGGAATTCATATTGATACTTTTACTTGTGATATTTAAATCAGATTTATTATCCATAGATATTATTATGGGTTGACCGTCTGTAATTGTATTGAGTCTGTTTGACCAATGGCTGTCAGGCTTAATAAGTTTATTTAATGTGGTTGTGTTAAAGAAACCGTTAAAATCAAATAGAGATTTATTTTGGGTTTTATTAAAAGTTATAATCCCTTTTGAAATATCTTGATCATGAAATTTTATTGAGTTTAAGGTGAGAGTGTCAAGAGTTTCACCAATTAAGTAAATATTAATATTGAGCCCAGTACTAAATTTAAGATCACTTCTTAAAAATGAGTTTTTGGGTCTGATTTGTAATTTGCCGTTGTGCATATCAAATGGAAGCAAAATAGTGTCAAAATATTTTTTATCAATAAATGGTGCCAGCCATGAGAGGCCGTCCATTGTTAATTGAATTTTACTAAAATTAAAAAAATCATCAGATATATGATATTCACAGGAGAGATTTTTTATCTCTTTTTGATCTGAATTTGTAGTGATATCTATATCAGCACCTGCTCCTTTTAAATCGTATTGCCATTTGTCTGCTTTGAACAGTGGTCCGGATAGGTCCATTGACGCAATGTGGATTTTGCCGTTTAACTTTTTTGCAGGAGAAATAGAGTTATTTGTTTTTTTAAAGGACATCACCCAGGGCATCAGCGAATCAAGATTAATCACACCTGAACCTGAGACAACTTGTATGTTTGCTTCATCCTTGAAATCAAGAAACATTTCAAGGTGATCAATATTACAGCCTTTAACAATACCATTAATTTTTTTCAGATGCACCATGTCTGGTTCATAAATAAAATTTATATTTTTCAGATTAATATTCCCTGGAATGCGATCATATAATCCTGAAACCTGGAAATCATCAGTATGGACTGTCACTTTAAGATCATCAGATTGTGTTTCCATGGAAATACTTAACCTTGCATCAGCTCGTCCTGTGACGTCATGAACCAGTAATAACTCTTTTGAAAGCAGTGTATCTGGTAAAAGCGAAATCAATGTCTGCGGGATTTTGGAAAGATCAATATCCAGTGCAAATTCACCATGAAAGGGAAAGTCAGTGTAATTTAAAAGATCAATAACAAGATTTCCCTTTTTAAGCTTTGAACCGTTAATAACTGCTTTGTTAGTATTGATATTAAGAACACCTTTTTTTATACTGGCACTCCCATCGGCAGAAGATGCTTTTAAACTTGTTTCAGGAATATGTATAAGAGAGTTGTTAATATTACCTTTAAGTTCAAAATTGTTTTCATTAAAAAGATCATCAAGGTCTTTACCATTAAAAGAGACATCGATCTTTGGAACAAAACCTTTGTGTATAATTTCAAAAATATAATCTGTAATCTCATTATCTTTCAGCATCAATAATGACATTTGTCTTGCCTGGTCAACCTTTATATCTGTCCCTCTGATTTGCAGCCGGGATTTCTCCTGGATTAAATTATCTTGAAAACCGACCTCAATCATTGCTTCTGGATAATTGAGCTTAAATGGTTTTATATCAATTTGGTAGAGATTTTCAGATATTTTAAAGGATGAATCAATATTGTTTATATCAACTAATAATTGATCACTGTTTGATTTAATATTTAGTTTGGCAAATTTGCACTCGCCCTTGATTTCACCCTGTGAATTAATATTTATAAGGCAATCGAGCTTATTGATTTTAATGGAATCCAAATCAGAATATTTTTTAAAACCAACATCAAAAATCTCAGAAGCTTTAAAAGCAATCTTATCTATTATTGTGTTTAAAATAATATGGTTATTCTCTTTTGACAGATAAAAAGAGCCATCCATACGGTTGAAATATGGAGTTCTTACATCCTTGAATTCAAATTCAACTGACCCTTGATGCTCGGGTAGCAGAGTAAATAATTTTTTTATTGCAACAATTAATTGGGGGAGAGAATTTAAGTTTGAAAAAGCAGAATTTGACAGTGATTGTGATTTTCCTGAAGATTTTGTATTAAGTTCAGGGCGGACAAGTGATACGTGCGTTACACATATTTTTCCGGATAACAGCTTCCGGATATCAAGATTAAAGTTTATAGCTTTAATGTTTATATCTGTTTCAGCGTCAGGATTGAATATAAAGTCTTCTACACTGATGCCCAGCTTAGGAAACAGTGTAATGGAAAATCTGGAAGCCTTAAAATCAGCACCGGTTTTCTGAGATATTGCCAGAGATATCTTATTTTTAATATAAGAAGTGTTTACACTCCAGTTGAGTATAAAAGGTGATGAAACAAGTAAAACAAGAATTAAAATAAAACCCAAAAAGATAAAACTTTTTGTTTTTATTTTAGTAAAAAGTGTCATTCATACTTACCATGAATAGCCATGGATTTTTGTCAGGTTAATAAAATCACCCATAATAAGGTGGGTTTGATTCATTAAGATGTTTTTAATGTCACTGATTTTTGTATCTTTTTGATCAAAGCTGGCTATTGGTTCTCTGCCCATGGATTTTAGATAATCATTTTCAATATCAAGTTCCGAGAGTTCATACTCTTTTTTTCTGGATTTTCTGGTTTCAAGATTTAAAGAGACTTCACTCCTTTGATTTAGTTTCGATGTAATTTCAATTCTTTGATTAAGATAGTTGATTCCAGGGTCTTGATCAGATCGTTGCTGGTATTGTGCCATAAGTTCTTTTTCAATGTTTTGAAGAGTTTTATAGGGTGTATAGGATATTTTAATTGTCGTGTCCCAGGGCAGGGCGCCTTCCAACGAGCTCTCCCCTGTATCTTCAATTTTATAGATTTGTGGAAATTTTATATCAGGTACTATACCAAGATTTTGTGTGCTTTCTCCTGATACCCGATAAAATTTTGCACTGGTTAGTTTGAGCTTTCCTTTGCCAAGGGGCTGCAATTCCTGAACTGTGCCTTTGCCAAAACTTCTTGTGCCAACGATAATACCCCTATTATAATCTTTAATGGCGCCTGCAAAGATTTCCGATGCCGATGCACTCATCCTGTTTATTAACACAATCAGAGGGCCTGAATATTGAATTTTTGGATCATTGTCATATAATCGGGAGATCTGATATTTTGTTTTGATCTGCACCACAGGGCCTGACTTAAGAAAAAGTCCGGTCAGCTGGCTTGCTTCTTTTAACGATCCCCCCCCATTATCTCTTAAATCAATAATTATTCCGTCAATGTTTTCATTTTTTAGCTCGCTAAGCAGTTTTTCAACATCTTTAGTTGTGCTTTTATAATTTTTATCTCCTCTGTTATAAGCCTTGAAATCAATATAAAAATTGGGTATTTCAATGACTCC
>JBDLIV010000067.1:0-8140 GCA_039714675.1 Thermodesulfobacteriota bacterium | reverse complement strand
TGCTGTAACCGCTGCAACATCTTTGATCGAACCTCTTATTATTTTAGTCATGGGAATTGTGGTGGGCGGTATTATACTTGCTATTTGTCTGCCCATATTCGAAATCAACCAACTCATCCAATAGTATTAGAACGACAACTCACCCATCTACGTCGTTGCTGCAAAATTTTGCAATCCTCATGTACTATAGTACACTCCGGTTGCAAAATCTTTTGCGCCTTGTATATGGGCAAGTTGTCATCCAAATATTGATTATAGCCTATACGGTAGTTTAGTTCAGAATTTAAAATTAAAAGATAACCCATAAGCTTTGTCTTTAGGATCAAAATCTGGTGTTATGAGAACATCCCGGCCCAGAATCTTCATTGTCTGGGCACGATTATATTTATGTGCAGAAGTAATAGAACCATAAATATTGCCACTGTAAAATCCTGTCTCTACAAAACCTATTACACCGGCAAGAGCTTTATTGTCACTGTCCCAAGCTTCCCAGGCTGCATACATCAATCCTGTATTTAATAAAAAAGTAATCAGGGCATCATGGTATCTTTCGCAATAGAGGAATCCTCCTCCTGGAATAATGGCAAACAATCCTGCAGCCTTGGGGTTTTTCCTGGGTGCATGTTCTGCCTTAAAGATCAAATCACTGTATTCATCTATTCTGTATTTGTTTGCATTGGATGGTGAAATTTTCGATAAATATTTTTTTGCAAGGGCAAGAGATCCGGGCTGTAATTTTCTTGCATTGGACAGATGAATCTGTGCAAGATTAAAATAGATTTTATCTTTTGTATTTATATCGTCCACAAGTTTTAGATAATTTTGCAGAACGATCTGTGCATATCCTCTGTTGCCAAGTTTCATAAATGATCTGCTCTGAAAAAAAACAGCCTGTTCTATAATTTTGTTGTCTCTGCTTTTTATGATAATCTCATTAAAAACTCTTGCTGCTTCGTGATACTTTTTCTTGTTAAACAGGCAGATCGCTATATTATACTCGACCTGATCCAGATATTCACTTTCAGGAAAAAAATGGACAAACCGCTTGAATTCAACAATGGCAGTATCATAATCCTCTGCCTCAAAAAGCTCCAAGGCATACTCATACTGCATATCTGATGTAATAATCATCTGTTTTCCCATGACAGAACTGCTGTAAGGCTGGAATACAACTATTAAAAATACTGCAAGATATGAATACCAGAATTTCATCTGTTTTTATCTTTTTCAAACCACCAGAAATCATTTGCTTTCACAGGGTCATAAATTAATTGATGACTGTTTACAATTACCTTGTCTGAAACACCTGCTTCATCTCTGCCACATCTGACAAGCCTGTCACAGGACATTATCCATCCCAACACAGCTCCATGTTTTTCAAACACCCTGGATGCATAGTTTGAGCATGATGGATACATGGGGCATCTGTTTCCATCTACAACTGATATATGATTTTGATAAAAATTTAATATAAAATTTTTATCTTCTGCATATAGAGGGCTAAAAAACAACATTATAAAAATAGAAGACAAAAGGATGAAAACTGTTTTATTCCTGAGTAACACGAAGTACCTCACTGATGGAAGTAATACCCTTGAGTACCTTGGACATGCCATCCTGGCGCAGGGTTTTCATGTCTGATTTTAAAGCTGCCTTTCTTATCTGGTTGGAATCTGAGGTCTCAAGAATAAGATTTTTCAACGTGTCATCCATAAGCATGATTTCAAAAATAGCTTCTCTGCCTGAATAACCAGTATTAAAACACTTTGAACAACCTCTCGGCCTGTAGGCATATTCACCTATATACTCTTGGACTGCTCCGTTAAGAGCCTTCATGTGAGAGTATTCAAGCTGGAACTTTTCTTTGCATTCTGTGCAGAGCACTCTTACAAGACGCTGGGCAATGACACTGTTTACAGAAGAAGATATAAGATATGGTTCCACTCCAAGATCCACAAGCCTTGTAATGGCACCTGCTGAATCATTTGTATGCAGTGTTGAAAAAACAAGATGGCCTGTCAATGCGGATTGAATGGCAATCTCTGCAGTCTCTATATCTCTTATCTCCCCAACAAGCACAATATCAGGGTCCTGCCTTACAATGGAGCGAAGCCCCTTTGCAAAGGTAACACCTGTTTTTGCATTGACCTGTATCTGGCCTATTCCCTTAAGATTATATTCTACCGGATCTTCAATGGTAATAATATTTTTATCAGGAGAATTAATTTCTGAAAGTGCAGCATAAAGGCTTGTGGTCTTACCGCTTCCTGTGGGACCTGTCACAAGTACAATACCATTGTTCTGGCGTATAATTTTGTTTATCACAGTGTAGTTTTTATCTGACAGACCAAACTGGGAAAACTCAAGAAAATATCCAGATTTATTCAAAAGTCTCATGACAACACGTTCGCCATAGGATGTAGGTACTGTGGAAATTCTAATATCAATTTCCTGATCACCAATTCTAACCTGCGATCTGCCATCCTGGGGCACTCTTTTTTCGGCAATATTCATATTTGCCATGACCTTAATTCTTGAGATCAAAGAAGCCTGTACACCCTTGGGAGGATTGAGCATTTCATAAAGGATACCGTCTATTCGATACCTTACATTCAAGATATCCTGGAATGGTTCAATATGAATGTCACTTGCACACGCCTTTACAGCCTGTGAAATCATGTGATTCACAAGCCTTATTACAGGTGCATCACTTGTATCATCGAGCAGGTCAGCGGTTTGATATGAATCATCGATAATTGTAAATTCAGAGTCCTCCATGTCATCAACCAGCTGTTGGGCACTTTCCCCGGATTGATCATACAATATATTAATAGCAGACAATATCTGATTTCTCGTTGCCAGCACCAGTCTATAGGAATCAAGGTTTAAAATAGCTGCGACATCATCAACATGAGTGAGATCAGAAGGCTCATTTATGGCAATAATCGATTGATCATCTCTTTTAATTAAAGGTGCAATATAAAATTTTTTTAAAAATTGTCTTAGAATTAGAGAAGTCCAATCATTTGTCACATTTTCCAAAGAGAGAATTGCAACAAAAGGCAGTGAATAAATACTATCCAATGCTTCAAGAACTTCATTTTCTGTAACAAGTTTTGTTTCAACTGCAGATTCAGTCAGTTTAGAACGATCTTTAACAAAAGAAGCCCTGATTTTTTCACAGTTTTCCTTTGAAAGACCCGTTCTTTTTTCTATTATATTTAAAAATTCATCAATCACTGTTTTAATACTATTTTGGTTTATCTGTAGTTTTATTCTTCTTTTTGATTCAGCCTGTCATATAAAAGGATTTCACCCTCTTTTATTGTTTCAAGCTCTTTTTTCTTCTCTTTATAAATTTTTTCTATATCCAAAGGATTTTTAATAACCCGCGGAGTTAAAAACACATAAAGATTTGTTTTATCTTTTCCCTCAGATACAGTTTTAAATCCCCACCCCAGTACTGGGATATCCCCAAGGCATGGAATTTTATAAGCAGTTCTTGTAGAACTTTCATCAATAAGACCACCGATAACGACACTGTTTGCATCTTCTACAATAATTGTTGTTTCAATTTTCCGTTTAAAAGTGGTGGGTCTGTCCGAGCTTGATTGATTTACAGTATCAAGCTTGGTCAACTCCTCAAAGACATTAAGCCTTACTAATCTGTCCTTGCTAATCTGTGGTGTGATTTTCAGAGTAATACCAACATCTCTATATTCAAATGAATTATAGGTTTCAATGCCTGAATCTATTGCAGATCTTGTCTGAAATGGAACATTTTTACCAATAACAATTGAAGCTTCTTCATTTTCGGTAGTAAGAATTTGTGGAGTGGCAATAATATTAACATCTTTATCAGTTTGATATGCCTGTACAACTGCCTGGATATCAGGAAAGGTAATCCCGCCGACACTGAAACTCTTGCCAAGAATTCCTACAGAAAATCCCTTGGGAAGAGATCCTTCAGTTATTGTTCCCAAATTAGGGAATCCACTGTTATCTGTATTCCCGAATCCTCCAAGTGCAACTCTGCTGCCATTGTCAAAATCCTGGGCAGCTGTCCACTCTGTCCCGATATTAAGTCCCCTTGTAACATTGACCTCCATTATCAAACATTCAATATAGACCATTGCCCTTGGAATATCGAGTTTATTGATAACTTCTTCAAGAACAGGATAATCTTCTTTATCAGCCATGATAATAAGACTATTGGTTGCCTTGTCTGCCATAATTTTAACCTTAGTGGATAAAATTGGTGCTTTTTTCAATCCCGGCACTGCCTTTTTTTCACCTTTGGATGGAATTTCCAGTAAAACTTTCACAAGATTTTCAGCTGATGCATGCTCAAGATAATAGACCCGGATTTTTTCTTCTCCTTTTGGAACTTCCTGATCCAGAATTTCAATCAAACTTTTAACTTTATCTATCTGGACTTTACTTGCAAGGCAAATAATAGAGTTTGTTCGCTCATCTGCAACAAACTGCACACTGAATTTAGAGCTAGCTTTCCCTTTTACCTCCCTTGCCCTTGCAGTGAAAATCTTTGAAAGATTGCTTACAAGTTTGCCGGCATCTGCATTTTTTACTGGAATCACCGCGATTTTTTTACCTATACTTTGCATATCAATGGCATCTATAATTTTTAAAAGTCTGTTAATGCTTGTAAGGGTGGCAGTGACAATCAACATATTTGTATCCTGATAGGACAGCACAATACTTCCCTTTGGAACCAGGGGAGTAAACAACCTTTTTAATTCATCTGATCTTGCATATTCCAGGGGAATAATTCTTGTTACAATTTTGTCTTTAAGATCACCGGTTCTATCCATGCCGGTCATAATTTTTGTGTCAATATTATCGCCTTTTGCTGTGGGCGCAGGAATAATTTTTATTATTTTGCCTGACTCAACCGTGGCAAATCCATTTATATCCAGCACAGATTCAAAAACTTTATATGCATCTTTAACAGATATTTTAGTAGGAGAAATAATGGTCACATTACCTTTAACCCTTCTGTCCACGACAAAGTTTTTACCTGTCAATTTACTCATGAATTTAATAAAGACATTAATATCCACATTATTAAAATCAATTGAGACAAATTTGGAAATTTTATCAACCTCTCCTTCAGGAATTGGTTCAGCAGAAATACTGACAAAATTATTTATCAGGAAAACTGCACAAAAAACAGATAGAATAAAAACAGGGTTTACCAGTTTTTTTCTTAAAAACATTATTCTTCTTCTCCTTTATCATCTTCGTAGGGATTGGGTGTATAAGTCAACTCTTTTACCTTTCCCCTCCTGAACAAGGTAAGTTTTAAAGACTCTTGATCTTCAATTCCATCAAACAGGTTTGATATATCATCTTTTGAAACAATGACAGTACCATTGACATCTTTAATAATATCCCCGTTTCTAAGCCCTATTTTACTGAAAACAGAATTAGGCCTGATTCCATAAACCATCAGTCCGTCTGGTTCACCTTCTGAGAAATGAGGTCTAAATTTAATCTTTCTCATCATTGAAGCAACGTCATCAGTAGCATCATGTTCTATAGCTCTCTTTACAGGAGCAGCCTCAACCGGTATTGTCTCTTTAAAACTCCTGATTCCTGAATCCTTTCTTGAATTTGTTTGAACTTCAAGAAACTGATTTTCCCCCTGAAACAGAAGAATTACCTTGTTCCTTAAAATTTTTTTAAGTTCTGCGCCCTGAATCAAATCACCAATCTGGTATAAGGCCTGCTTTCTGAGTTTTTTATCCTCAATTACTGCATAAACATTCTCCTGCCCTGTCACGGTACCCCATAATACCAGTTTGAGCTTTGTGGGCTCAAGGGTTTCAGATTCATTCTCCTCTTTTTCCAAATTTAAAAAAGGTTCCTCTTTTTGTTCAATCTCAACCTTGAAAAGATTTCTTTTAACAATGATATTGTTTAAATTTTCATCAATCCCCTGCTTATTTTCTCCAGGGTTTAAAGTTTGAGCTTTTATATTGTAAACCTTCTGGCCGGGCAATGTAAAATTTTGTGGGACAAGGTGGTTGTATCCTGTATCAACCAGACAGTATGCCATGGTTGTAATAAATAAAAGATTTAATATGGTAAATAGAATTTTCATATTGTTATTTTTGGATTATTCAATGTCCCTGTAATGTTAAACTTAATTCCATTTTTTAATATATTGCCTGACACAGCCCTTACTGCAGCAATATTTGCAAACTTGGCAAAATAGGGAGAATCCTGCAGCATAATACCAGTAAAATAAAGTCTTGCCTTGTTTAAAGGTAAAACAATATCAATTTTACCCTTTAGTTTTAAATTAATTACAGGACCTCTGGCAATACACTGTTTTACTGTTATGATATTTGACTGCTGTTCAAATTCAATTTTAACTTCTGAAAAATCAACCACTGGAATATGAAGTGTGTTAAAAAGAGAATTTTCCATTTTTGCAGAAAAATCTTTAATAACAAATTTGCCTTCTCCCTCTCTTTTCTCACTGATTTCACTGTATTTGTATTCACCATTGAGCAGACACCCTAGGATAATATCAGCAAGATCTGTTTTATAACTTAAATGATCAATTTTCACTTTTGATATAATGAGATCAGCCTTTGAAAACAAAAAGGGGTCAAATCCTTTCAAGTCAATAACACCGTTTAAAGATCCCTGGTATAAATCAGATTGAAATACAATTTTTTTTTGCCTTTTAAAAAAGAGTGACGGTCTCAACTTGATCTCAAAGGATTCCGGTTCAATATCTATCTGTTTATTAATCAACAATTTTGGATTTTCCAAGGAGAGTTTTAAAGGCAGCTTTAATTTAACTCTTTCACAGGAGAACTGCGGCTTGGAATTGTGCCCATTCAAAACACTTGAGATATATCCGGCTGCATCTTTTTGAGGAAAAAGAAGAAAAATAAAGAGAAGAACTGTAGCTATAAAAAAAAGGACATAGAGTAAAACAGGCTTTATCTTCATTTTATGCTTTATCCTTTAGCTTGAATGTTTGAGTTTCAATAAGGGCATCAAGACTGAGTTTTTCTTTGCCTGACTTTGATATAGAAAGAGAGGTTATATTAACCGCGTTGCCTGATGATTCTATGCGGTATAAAAAATCAATAAACTCTTTTAAATAAATATCTTTAAGTTTTACTTTAACCACTGCAAGCATATATCTGGATTTTTCAAGTTTTTTTGTCGATGGTTTCATATATGCCACATTTTCTTTAATATTGCTTTGCCGAACCAGAGAGTCAAGAAAAGAAAACAGAGAGAAATTGCCCTCTCTTAGTTTCAGATTTTGTGCATCTGCATCAAATTTATTGGAAACAGCTGCAAATTTCTGCTTGAGAACCAGCATCTCTTCCAGGGCTTTTTGTTTATCTTTTAATATCCTTCCAAGATTCTCTCTTTTTTCAAAAACCGGTGCAATACCAAATTGAAAACCGAAAAACAAAACCACAAATATAATACCGGCAATTAAAATATTTTTTTCACGCTCTGAAAGATTAAACATTTTGTTTTTTCACATTTCAATAATAAATTTAAATTTAACCCTGTCTACTTTTTCATCTGCTGCAGCACTGCTGATGTTCACTGTTTTAAAAATATTTGATGATTCAATTTTATTTTTAATTTTATCAACATTATTAAAATTATCTGTAGAGCCGGATAAAACAAGCCGATCCTTGTTAAATAAAAACCTTGAGATATCAATATCTGTTGAGTCATCGATTTTTCCGGAGAGTTCCCCGATAATTTCAACAATTTTGGGATTATTGCTTCCTGTTATACTCCCACCATTTTTCAACATCCCCGATTTTGCCGTAAATGATTTAACATTTGCCTGCATCTGAAGATATGGATCATATATCTTTGTTCTTTCAGGAAAAGTTGTCTTGAAAATTGCAAGAGCCTTGTTATCCATCTGGGCGATTTTACTTTCAAGTTTTTTGTTGTCAAAGCCTACACCAATCATCAATATTGTTAGTGTGCACAGCAAAAGTACTGCACTTACGGCAATATTTGAAAAATATGTCCTGAAAAATGAGCTTGTAGCATATTTCCCTCTGCAGAAATTAAAAAGATATTGTGCAGCTTTTTCAGGTGAAATATTTAAAAGCATTGTATG
>JBDLIV010000066.1:0-8146 GCA_039714675.1 Thermodesulfobacteriota bacterium | reverse complement strand
TTACCTCGTAGGTGTTGAATCCAAGGTGGATCTTATGCTGCTTAAACAAACTCTGACCAATGCAAGAATTCTTAATGCCAGTCAGGATAAACCACTGCTTCTCTTTTTTATTGTAGAGACAATATCGTCAGATCTTGTATCCAAATACTGGTGGGGGAATAATTCAATCCCATATCAATCCATTGCTGAAAAAATTATTATCAATAAAATGGTACAAAAGCGGTTTGTTATTACAGGAAACAGTGAACCACGCCCTGATCCATCTTCTTATAATATCACCTTTGATTCCACATATGATGTTAAAGCAGCCATTAAGCTTGGTAAAAAAATGAAAGCAGATATGATTATTTTTGGAAAAGCAAGCTCGTCAGAAGCCATTAATCGTATGGGCCAGGAAAAAACATTTAACGGTGAGATCAATCTTAAAGGGTATTATCTTAAAACCGGAAAAAAAGTTATTGAATCAAGAGTTCAGGCTGCAGCAAAAAGTAATCTTGCTAAAGAAGGCAATATCCTTGCGGTTTCCAGGGCTGCAAAACTGTCAGCTGTGGACCTGATAGATAAAATCAATATTTTCTGGACACAGAATTTAAGAAAAGAGCATGCTTTTGATGTTAATATAGAGGGGGAAAATTTTTTACCAAGATTTATTGCATTAAAACAAAAATTAAAACAGATGCCTGGAATTGAGAATATGCAGCCCAGTGAAATGGGCTCCAACTATGCTGTCATGCAGATTTTTTATAAAGGAAAACCCTCCAAATTTGCAGACATGCTTATGCTTAAAACATTTGACAGCTTCGGTCTGGAGATTTCAGATGTAAGAGATGATTTTTTAAACATCAAATTTATTGAAAAATGACAATCTTTTTTATTGAAAAAAAGTTCTAAAAAGATTGAAACACCAAAGGAATCAAACCTGGAAACAGATCAATAAAATTACCTTTTTCTTGACACAACCCAGGGTGTTTGTTAGTTAATTAAAAAAAATAAAGGCGCGTAACTCAGTTGGTAGAGTGCTACCTCGACACGGTAGAAGTCAGCGGTTCAAGTCCGCTCGTGCCTACCAGTAATGACAAGGGTTCTGGCGATTCAGTCAAAACCCTTTTTTGTTTTTAGTCTCCATTTGCAACCCTCTAAGTCATGGGCTGATATTCAAGGCAGAAAATCTTCGCGAACCGGCGAGAAGACTTCCACAACTACTGAGTTTTCCAACACCTCGGCAGAGTGGGGAATATCCCCGGGGATACACCAGGTATCACCTGGTTCTGCCATATGACGTTTTTTGTCTATAATCAATACCAGCTTGCCTGAAATAAGATATCCGGTTTGTTCATGGGGGTGGCTGTGCTCTGGCAGATCAGCTCCTCTGGTCATATGAAACTCTGCCATCAAAGTTTTTTCCCCATGGGCAACAGTCTTGATCTTGATACCCTCCATGGCTGTTTTGTATCCATCACTGCTCATTTTATTGAACATAATTATTGCTCCTTTGTTAAATTGTCACTGTCAATAACTTTCATTTTACACAAAAGTTAGTATAATTCCAGATATTTTTGCCGACAGGTTGTTACATAATGCAAATTTTGCCAAGTTCAAGGCGGAAAATAAATTTTACCACAGGCATACATGCAGTATTCCGAGGATCAAATTTATTTTTCCAACGTAGAAATTGGGAAAATTGGTGTTGTGTAACAGCCTGTCGGGCACTAAATACTACTGCTGATCTTAACAGCAGCAGCTCTGGTTTGTTTGATAATGGCAGGGATCTTGCCTGTTGACATGGAAGCCTTGAATCCAACTACCCAGATGGCAGGAATGTAGGCACCATGCTGTTTAACTGGTGCTGCAACAGCCCTGACACCTGAAATGTATTCTTCATCATCATAGGCAAAACCATCTTTGCGGACTTTGTCCAGTTCACTCATATATTGTTCTGGATCAATAATAGTGTTGGATGTGAATTTCCGTAAGGGATTTGAGTTTAAATATTTATGTAAATTTTCTGGATCCATCCTGGATAAAAACAGTTTCCCTGTTGCCCCTGCAGGCAGAGGCAGAGCTGTCCCAATGGGAGAGGTGATTTTAAAATCTTTTCTGGATTCCACAATATCAATAATGGTTACCCTGTTACCATTCTGGATACCAAGAAAAACTGACTCCTGGCATTGTTCCATTAATTCCTCCATGATGGGGCGTGCAATGTTTTTAAAATCAATTCTCTCATGGGCTGCTTTTCCAAGTTCCATAAGCGTCATCCCGATAATATAGCGTTTTGAATCTGAACAATAGATAATGGCTCCCTGTTCTGATAGAGCAGCAATAATTCCATGTACAGTGCTTTTGCTGATATTGAGCAGGGATGCAATTTCACTGATTCTTAACCCATGGGAGCTTTTTGCAATGGCATTTAAAATAATAAATGCTTTTTTAACAATGGGTGCCTGATATTTTTTTGTCATTGTTCTCCATAATGAAATTTTCTTATCTTAATAAATTTGAATCATAGCCTTACAGCATGATTTTTTACATTTATTACACCTGGTCACAGTGTTCACCATAGTGAATAATATAAAATAGCAATGATGAATTATCAAGGGTATGTTTTGAATTTTAATAAAAATCTTTGTGAAAAAATTAAGAATTAATAGGTATTAACAACTGTTTTTAAATTTTCATTGATAAAGAGAGATGGACAGCTTATAAAAAGAGTATAAATTGGAAAGGCTGTTAAAGATTGCTGCAAAATTTTTTTGTATGAGTCTGATAGAAAAGTGTATTATTAAATATCAAGGAGCAGATATAAAGTGAAATATTTATGGACAGTTCTGCTTTCCTTTTTGTTATTCCACGGGTGCGGGAACCAGGATGAATCTGTCATTAAGGTGGATTTAAATATCAAAGAGCAGGTTATCTTTGAAGAGGAACCCGATGTCATTAATTATGCCTATCTTCCCCAGTATTCCCATACTGTATCCTATACACGCCATCATGCTCTTATACAATATTTACGAAAAGAGACAGGATTGAATATAAAGCAGATATTTCCAGATACATTTGACCAGCATATGAAAATGGTGGGACAAAAAAAAATTGATATCTCATTCTCCAATCCATTTATTTACGTAAATATTGCCCATCAATACAATGCAAGAGCATTTGCACGTATTGTGGAGGTTAAAGGTGAAGATAAATTCAGGGGGCAGATAATTTGCCGGGCAGATAATGCATCCATCCAGGATATATCTGATTGCCGTAATAAAAGGTGGATTGCTGTTGATTCAACCTCGGCAGGTGGATATCTTTACCCCCTGGGTCATTTTATTGATCACGGCATTGCAAAAAAAGATTTTAAAGAGATTGCCTTTGCTCCGGGGCCTGGCGGGAAACAGGAAAAGGTTATTCTATCGGTCTATGCAGGTAAATATGATATTGGAACCATAAGAGAAGGCTCACTTGAAGTCATGTCAGATAAAATTGATATTGATAAAATAAAAATTGTTTCCATGACAGATTCATATCCTGGATGGGTCTATGCTGCACGGGAAGGGTTAGATAGAGCAAAAGTGGAAAAAATCAAGCTGGCTCTGGAAAAACTTGATTTTAATAATAAAATCCATGGTGCAATATTGAAAGCTGCAAATTTTATTAAGGTGATTCCATCTGAGGACTCTGATTTTGACTCTGTACGTCAATTAGCTTCTAAAGCAGGTTTAAGTTTTGAGGAACAAGGGGTGACACCTAAATGAAACTCGGCTTTCGGAGGAAAATATTTCTGGGTTTTTTCGCCCTGCTTTTGATCCAGGGTATTGTACTGTTTTTCTGGGTCAGCCAGGTTATGAAAGAGTCTTTGATAGAAGAGATAAAAAGCCATGGACACTCTATAGGAGTAAGTCTTTCCGCACGTATGGTAGAGCCCATGCTTGCAATGGATTTTTTAAGAATGAAGGTATTGATGGACCAGACTGTTCAGCTTGACAATGATATCTTTTATACTTTTGTTCTGGATGCACAGGAGAGACCTCTCATTCATACATTTAAAGACGGGTTCCCTATTGAACTAAAGGATGTAAACTCAGTTTCAGATAATCAAAAAGGCTCCATGCAGCTTCTTGATACAGGGGATTATTTGATTTATGATTATGCAGTTCCTGTGTTTGTTAATGATAACCGCCTGGGAACCTTGAGACTGGGGCTTTTTCAGACACGGGCTCAAAAAGCAGCAAATAAAATTATAATTTCTGCCATTGTAACCATAATTTTCACAATAATCATGGCTGGAATTGTGGGAACCTTTCTGCTCAATCCTGTGATAAAGAGTATTAGAAAGCTTCATGAATCTTCAGAAAGGGCATTGCGGGGAGACCTTGATGTAAGGACTGCTCCAAGTTTAAAACGCAATTGCTGGGATATTATGCAGTGCAATCAAACAGAGTGCCCTGCATATGAAAATTTTCATCACAGGTGCTGGTATATGGCAGGGACTCTCTGTCCAAGCTGTGTCCACGGTGAATATGCAAAAAAAATAGAGTCCTGCCACCATTGCCATGTATATAAAAAATGCTCTGGAGATGAAATTCAAAGTCTTGCAGAGAGTTTTGATGCCATGACCCTCTCCTTGAGAGATAACTTCCATGACCTTAAAAGTGCTGAATCTGTTTTAAATGAACAAAAAGCTTTTCTCCAGACAATCCTGGATGCTGTGCCCGATTTTATATCACTTCAGGATCATAAGGGACGGTTTATCTCAGTTAACAAAGCCTTTTGTGAAATGTTAGACAGAGATACACAGCAGATTCTTGGAAAAACAAATGATGATCTATTCCCTGAAAAATTTGCTCAGGTCTATAATAGAGAAGATAAAAACCTTTTTGAAACAGGAGTTGCCCTTGTTAAGGAAAATAAAATAGTAGCAGCAAAAGGTTTAAAATGGCTTCATGTGGTTAAAATTTTAGTTCCTGCAGCAAAAACCATGGACAAGAGCCTTGTATGCAGCGGAAGGGATATTACCCAGCTGAAAAGTGTTCAAGACCAGCTTACCCATGCCCAGAAAATGGAATCTGTAGGACGACTTGCAGCAGGAGTTGCCCATGAAATCAACACACCCCTTGGTATTATTCTTGGGCATTCCCAGCTGCTGCTGGAAGATGTAAAAGATCAGGAGCTGGCCTATAAAGATGTACAAACAATTGAGCGCCAGACAAAAAACTGTTCCAAGATTGTTAAAGACCTCCTGAATTTTTCACGTTCTGGAAAAAGTGTCATATCAAAATTTGATATTAATGAAGCTGTTAAAGAAGTGCTTAGCGTGATAGAGCATACATTCCGTTTGAATCAGGTTGTTGTTCAACACGAATATGACAAAAAGATTGATCTGATTATTAAAGGAGATAAAGAGAAAATAAAACAGGTTTTTATCAATCTTTTAAATAATGCATTGGATGCGGTTAAGAAAAATGGGAACATAGTGGTTGAAACAAAATCAGTTGGAGCTATATCGGGAAAAACTCAAAATGGAATAGAGATATCCATATCTGACACCGGGCATGGGATTGAGAGGGACAATATTGATAAGATATTTGAACCATTTTATACAACAAAAGGTCCTGATAAGGGAACTGGACTTGGACTGTCAGTCACTTTTGGTATTATAAAAGAGCATAACGGAACCATTAAAGCGTTTTCTCCATCAATATCTGGAAAGAACAAAGATAAGGGAACTCAATTTATTATTGCTTTGCCCTGTGATTTAAACTATATCTGAAAACAGCTGGCAGGTTTGTCAGATTGGGAATCATAGGAAATCAGCAACTGCCTGCACAGCAGGGAGAAAGATTTACCATTAATAAAAAGAGGAAGGATAAATGGCTAATATTCTCGCATTGGATGATGTATCAGATGCAGCCAATCTCATTAAACGTATTCTTGAAAGAAAAGGGCACAAGGTTTTTGCATTTTCCGAAGAGGAAGATGCCATAGAATTTGTGAAATCCAACAAGATTGATCTTGCCATCTTAGATATAAAATTAAAAAAGATGAGCGGTGTTGAAGTTTTGGAGGAGTTGAAAAAAATTTCTTCTGCAATCAAGGTTATAATGCTCACGGGTTATCCCACCATTGAGACAGCAAGAGAGTGTTTAAGCCTTGGTGCTGCTGAATACTGTGTCAAGCCCATTGATAAGGATGAACTTGAGGAGAAGGTTGAGCAGGTTCTTGGTTAAATCGATTTTTTTGAAATAATGTACTTAATTTGAATTTTTGTGTTGTTTTTCAACTTGAGTGATGGAGGAGTCAGAATCAGACCAGTAGTAACCGTGCCGGATTCTGTGATCTTGTCCAGGAGTATCTGCTCTGTAAAAATTGTTGAAATACCTTTGAGTACTATACCCCCTCCGGTTACCTGAATTGTTTTGGGTAATGCTTTTGCCTCTTTCATGATCAACCCTTTAGGCAATTTCCCTGTCCAGTTGGGCTGGATGGGAAGCTCTTTTTTTATCAGTGTATCCAAAGTGATATCAAGTTCTGACGGGTCTATTCTTTTCAGCTGGATTCCCGGCGGGAGCAATATATTTTCCTTTGTGATGGCAAGCTTATTAACACCAATGGCTGCCTGGGAGAGTTTAAGCTTGATATTGATCTGTTCAGGTTTGATGGACTTGATTAACGGCTTTGCACCACTGATCAAAAGCTTAACACTGGAAGCTGAAGACGATATGATTTCCATTTTTTGATCCGGGTTCATAAACTCTACTGGAACCTCATGGGTTGCAAGGGTTTCCATCCCTTTTGAAAAACTGAGCCATATCCCTGTGACACAGAAAAGACTGATCATGGCAGCTGCAGCAAGTTCTCTTGTCTGATGTTTGAATCTCTTTTTTGCAGAATCATCTCCTGCATGTTCCTTTAGTAATTTTTCAAGGGCTGCACGGTTTTTAATATTATAGGTTTCATTTTCTTTAAATAAGGAGACTTTGCCGCTCTCTTCTGAAATAACAATAACCAAAGCATCTGTAAGTTCTGTTAATCCCGAAGCTGCCCTGTGCCGGGTTCCAAAAAAAGAGGGCAGATCACCTCTTCTTGACAGAGGAAGTATTACACCGGCACTAATGATCCTCTCTTCTTGTATAATAGCTGCACCGTCGTGCAGAGGATTGTCCGGCCAGAAAATACTTACAAGTGTCTCTTGTGACAATTCGCCTTTTATGGGAATGCCTCCTTGAACAACATTTTCCAAGTCTTGTTTCAAAGGCAGTACAATTAAAGCTCCGATTTTCTTTTTGGCAAGCTCTGAAACACTTTCAATAATGATCTTAAGCGGCGTACGGGATTGCAGCTGCGGTATTCCCCATAAAAATGATTTTAGATCCTTAGTCTGCAGAACACTGGAGATTTCATTTCTAAATACAATGATTATAATTAAGGCTGACACGGTAATAGCGCCCTGCCTTGCCCAGTTCGTTATTACCAGACCAAGGGGGGCTGCAACCAGACTAACTGCCCACAGGACGCACAATGCAAGCAGAACCCTGATAACATTGGTTCCCCTAAAAAGGATATAAAGCCGAAATAAAATATAGCTGTTTAACAGGATATCCAATACATCCTGCCAGCGAAATCCAGAGAATAAATAGAGAAGAGGATCCATTATCAATCAGTCTGCCATACTGAATCTTATGGTCTGCAAAAGGGTATCACCGCTACTTCGTATTTCCACACGCCAGGGACCCTTATCAGCATCCCTTATCTGTATCCTGCTGAAAGATGACCATTTTGGAGGAGAAAGGGTCAGGCGCATGGTGAAAATCAGTTTATCCTTTTTATACCATTTGTGAAAAACATGGGTCTTCTCCAAGACCGGATCAAAATGAGAAAAACAGAAGACTTCTCCTGAAGATATTGAAAAGACCACCCCGGGGTTTACCGGTTTAAAATTTTCAATGGATTCACACATGGTGGCCTGAATCAATTTTATTCTATCAGGTAGTTTTTCTGCACAGACATTTGCTGTGGATAGTAAGACTATCATAACAAAAGAAAAGAGTATTTTCATATTTCCTCTTTTTAAAATTAAGACTGTTACTTCAACAATCAATGTGCGGTTAGTTTATTGCAATGAGCATTAAAATGCAATTATTTTTTACTGGTA
>JBDLIV010000065.1:0-8190 GCA_039714675.1 Thermodesulfobacteriota bacterium | reverse complement strand
TTCTGCGATCAAACTCTCTTTAATTATATCAGGAAGATTTCTAAGGCGTAAAAGATTTGCAATTGTAGAACGGTTTTTTCCTATTTTTTGAGCAACCTTTGCCTGGGTATAGTTAAATTCGCTGATCAATCTATGATATGCTTCTGCCTCTTCTAACACATTTAAATTCTGCCTTTGAATATTTTCAATAATGGATACTTCAAGGACCTGCTCATCTGTCAAATCTTTTAAAATTACCGGAACATGTGTCAAGTCAGCTTCTCTTGCAGCACGAAGTCTTCGCTCCCCTGCTATTAATTCATAGGAGCCATTAATATTTCTTATTAATAAAGGCTGTAAAACACCCTGCTGAGCAATGGATTGAGTTAACCTGTCAAGTTCCTCCTGGCTGAATGTAGTTCGCGGCTGATAACGATTAGGCGCAATATCACCTATGGGGCACATAAAAAAATCAGAATCAGAGTCAACTATTTCAAAATCAGGTAGTAATGCTGAAATTCCACGGCCAAGCCCTGTATTTTTCTTTTTTTTCATCTTTTTAGCAGCTCCCTTGCAAAATCAATATAGCTTTTTGATCCTTTTGAATGTTTATCATATAAAATCACCGGCAATCCATAGCTTGGTGCTTCACCAAGTTTTACATTACGCGGTATCTTTGTTTTAAAAACCATATCATTAAAATATTTTTTTGCATCTTCAAAAACATTCTGGGCAAGATTTGTTCTTTTATCATACATGGTCAAAAGGATTCCCTTAATTTTTAATCCCGGATTAAAAGAAGCCTTTACCCGTTTTATGGTATTTAATAACTGCCCTAATCCTTCCAGGGCATAAAATTCACTTTGAAGGGGAATCAAGACAGAGCTGGAAGCTGTAAATGCATTTACTGTCAGCAGACTTAAAGCAGGTGGACAGTCAATAATAATATAATCAAATTTTTCTTTAACCTGTTGGAGAAGCTCTTTCAACTTGTTTTCTCTGCCCCTGGCTGACACCAATTCAATTTCAAACCCGATAAGGTCAATATTGGCAGGAATTATTTTTAATTTAGGCAGGATGCCCGGCATTATTATATCATCAATACCAACCTCATTAATAAGTCCATGGTAAAGAGAAAACTCAAGGCCAGGCTTGTCAATTCCCATACCTGTTGTTGCATTTGCCTGGGAATCGCAGTCCACAAGCAATACTCTTTTCCCCATTTTGGCAAGGGCTGCTGAAAGATTAATGGAAGTTGTTGTTTTTCCAACTCCACCTTTCTGATTTGCTATACTTATTATTTGAGCCATAACGGTTTTTTTTAGCACAATTATTTTGTCTGTGCAATCAACAATTTGACATTTTAATTCTTTAAGTTAATATTCAAAAATCATGAACAGACAAAAAAGAATCAAAAGGCCTTTAAGCAGACCTTTAAATATAAAATTTAATCCTGATCTGCCCATTACTTGTAAAAAAGATGAAATCATAAAGGCAATAAAAAGAAATAAAGTGGTGATTATCTCCGGAGAAACAGGATCAGGTAAAACTACACAGATCCCGAAATTCTGCCTTAAAGCAGGCCGCGGGATTAAAGGCATGATCGGATGCACACAGCCAAGACGTATTGCAGCCATAAATGTTGCCAGAAGAATTGCCCAGGAATTAGGTGAGAATATTGGTCAGTCAATTGGTTATAAAATAAGATTTGATGATAAAACCCGCGGCAATATCTCTATTAAAATGATGACTGACGGTATTTTGCTTGCTGAAACCCAGAGTGACAGATTTTTAAATGCCTATGATACCATTATTGTGGATGAAGCCCATGAAAGAAGTCTGAATATTGACTTTACCCTTGGATTATTAAGACGTCTTGTCAAAAAAAGAGATAATCTTAAACTTATAATAACTTCTGCCACCATTGATACTCAAAAATTTTCCAAAGCCTTTGATGATGCTCCCATCATTGAGGTGTCAGGGCGCATGTTTCCTGTTGAAACAAATTATATGTCTTTTTCAAACAAAAAAGATGAAAACGAAAATCTTGAAGATGCAAATTATGTTGAAGCTGCTGCCAATGCTGTAAACACACTTCTTTCAAAAACAAGATCCGGTGATATTCTGGTATTCATGCCCACAGAGCAGGATATTGGTGACACCATGGAAATAATCCGGGGGCATAATCACCCGGGTGTCAATGTTATGCCTCTTTTTGCAAGGCTGTCAGCAAAAGAACAGTCTAAAATTTTTTCAAGGCAGGTGGGAAGAAAAATCATTGTTGCAACCAATGTGGCTGAAACTTCTTTGACAATTCCTGGAATTAAATTTGTTGTGGACACTGGGCTTGCAAGAATTCCTTGCTATTCACCAAGGACAAGAACCACAGCACTGCCTGTCAGCCCTATTTCCCAATCTTCGGCAAATCAAAGGCTTGGAAGATGCGGCAGGGTTGAAAATGGAATCTGCATAAGATTGTTTGATGAAGATGAATTTGCTGCAAGACCTTTTTTCACCTCACCGGAAATTTTAAGAAGCAATCTTGCTGAAGTAATATTGAGAATGATCTCTTTGAATCTCGGAGATGTTTCAACTTTTCCGTTTATTGACAAGCCTGCACCTAAGAGTATTAAGGATGGTTTTGCAACCCTTGTTGAAATCGGTGCCATTAAGATAAAACAAAAAAGATATATCCTCACAAAAATAGGCAGAGTAATGGCAAAACTGCCCATTGATCCAAAATTGTCCAGAATTCTAATTGAAGCTGATAAAAAAGGGTGTTTAAAAGAGGCTTGTGTTATTACAACTGCCCTTGCCATTGCAGATCCAAGACAGCGCCCTGCTGAAAAAGCCCAGGCAGCTGATCAAAAGCATGCATTGTTCAAGGATCCGGCTTCTGATTTTATCACACTTTTAAATATCTGGAATGCATATAAAAAAGCTGAGAAAAAATTAAAAACCAGGTCAAAACTTAAAAAATACTGCCAGGAGCATTTCCTCTCTTTCAAACGTTTAAGAGAGTGGAGTGAAATCCACAGACAGATTATCAGAATCTTAAAAGAGCATGGAATAAAAGGAGATAAAAAACTTTCTGCTCAGATTGGCACCAAAGGACTGAAGGATAAAGCTTTTGATATTGGAGGACCTTTGTATATAGCTCTGCATCAATGTCTCTTATATGGATACCTTGCCAATATTGCCCATAAAAAGGAGAAAAATATTTTTAATGCTGCTAAAGGTCAGCAGGCAATGATATTTCCCGGTTCAGGACTTTTTAACAATGCCGGGAACTGGATAGTGGCAGCAGAATTTGTAAGAACAAGTCAGCTTTTTGCAAGAAGTGTGGCAAAAATTGATCCTCAATGGCTTGAACAAATTGGAAAAAATCTATGTACCCATACATATTCCGACCCCCACTGGGAAAAGTCAAGAGGTGAAGTTGTTGCAAAGGAGCAGGTATCCTTGTTCGGGCTTATAATTGTAAGCAACCGCAAAATTGCATATGGATCCATAAATCCTGAAGAGTCAGGAGAGATATTTATCCGCCATGCACTGGTGCAGGGTGAGATTCACCAAAAATTTAAATTTATGGACCACAATTTAAAGCTGATTGAAGAGCTTGAAACCCTTGAACATAAACAGCGTACAAAAGATATCCTGGCATCTGAAGATGATATGTATCTCTTTTATCAATCAAAACTTCCAAAACCATTTTTTAATATCAGAACTTTTTCAAAATTTATTAAAGATCAGAAAAGCGAAGATTTTTTAAAAATGACAAAAGAGGAGCTTCAAAAATCTTCAATTGATGATGATGCACTGTCTCTCTTTCCTGATACCCTTGAAATGGAACAAGGCAAATTCAAGCTTGAATATGAATTCAAGCCTGGATCTAAAAAAGACGGGGTTACCATAAAAATTCCTGCAGATTCTGCCACGGGTGTATCAAAGCATAAAGTAGACATGCTGGTTCCCGGGCTTTTTGAAGAGAAGATTGAAGCTCTTATAAAAGCTCTTCCGAAAAAACAGAGAGTTCAACTCATGCCTGTTTCCCAAACTGCCAAAATTATTGCAAAGGAGATGCCGCAACAGGACAAACCATTGTTTACAATGCTTTCCACCTTTATTCAAAAGCGGTTTAACCTTGTAATCCCTGCCACCCAATGGTCAGATGAAGATCTTCCAGAACATTTGAAAATGAGAATCTCCATCAGGGATAAAAAAGATAAAGAAATCAAAGCATTACGTGATAACAGAGTTTTAGATGAATTTACAGGTGTATCTGTACCTAAGGCAGATGACAGTTTTGATAAAATTAGAAAACAGTATGAAAAAACCAATATAAAAGAGTGGAATTTTAAAGATCTTGAAAAGTTTATTACTGTTTACTCCATTGATAATAAGGATAAAGGAAAGAGTTTCTCACAAAAACAGTATCCTGGTTTAAGAATTGAGACTAAGCCTAAAAAAGGCAACAGCCATGGCTCAAAGACCGGTACACAACAGGTATTATCCTTAAGACTGTTCAAATCAAAACAGGGAGCGTATGATTCACACATTCAGGGAATAAACCAGCTTTTTCAAAACAGCTGTCCAAATTACTTCAAGGCCTTAAAAAAAGATATAAACACCTCTGCCGGGATAAAACAGATGGCACCTTTTTTCACTGGACAGACAAAATTCCAGCACTCTCTGTTTAATCTGGTCACCAATACCCTGTTTGCAAAAAATATCAGGACAAAAAAAGAGTTTACAGATTATGGACAAAAAGAGTTAAAAAATCTGTACAACAGCGGGCAAAAATTTATCAGCACCTTTCTTGAAATCGGCAAAAAGTATCAAACATGTTTTGAACTAATACAAAAGCTCTCTTTGCAGCACCAGAAAAAGAGAAAAACTTTTACCATTCTTTCAGATCTTTTCAAAAATCTAAAAAATCTTGTCCCTCATAATTTTCCCGATATTTATACATACCAAAGAATCACAAATCTTCACCGCTATATAGCCTGTATCGCAATCAGGGCCCAAAGAGCTGCTGATAATCCTGTGAAGGAAGAAAAAAAGATACTGCAGCTTGCAAAATATAACAGGCACCTGGACAGCCTTCTATCTTCCCTCTCCCAGAGATCAACACTGGAAAAATCGCAACAGATTGAAGAATTTTTCTGGCTTCTTGAGGAGTATAAAATATCCCTGTTTGCACCGGAGATTAAAACAGCAGTCAAAATTTCTGAAAAAAGACTTGATAAATTTTTAAGCCGCCTGAGCACAATGATATAAAGTTATTGTTTTTTTTAGATTCTATTGTTAAAAACAGTGCTTAATTTTTAGTGATTCAATAATTTTGGATATAAAGTTATGAAAGACAATATTAAAAGTGTCACATTAGGTTCCATGCGCATACCATTTCTTGTTCTGCCCCCCACCTGTGTTGGTCTTGGTGCAGCATCAGCTCTATATACAGGAGATACAATTAATCTTTTACATCTTATGCTTATCATTATCGGAGCGGTTCTTTCCCATATCAGCGTTAATGCCTTGAATGAATATGATGATTTTAAAACCGGACTTGATTTTAAAACCACACAGACTCCTTTCAGCGGAGGCAGCAAAACCCTTACTGAAAACCCTGAAAAAGCTCATTATGCCCTGATTACAGGGGTGGTTGCTCTGATAATCACAATTATTACAGGTTTTTACTTTATCTATATCTCAGGATGGGGACTTTTGCCTCTTGGATTACTTGGGATGGTGATCATAGTGACATATACAAAATGGATAAACAAAAACCCTCTGCTTTGTCTTATTGCTCCGGGCATAGGATTTGGACATCTAATGGTAATGGGAACCAATTTTGTTTTAACCGACAACTATTCATGGACATCATTTATAATATCCATGGTGCCTTTTTTTCTTGTATGCAATCTTCTTTTATTAAACCAGTTTCCTGACATTGATGCAGACAGGGAATTTGGCAGGAAACATCTTCCCATTGCAGTGGGCAAAAAAACCTGTATAAATATTTACGGCTCTTTCCTGCTATTGGCTTTTTTCTCTATTATTGCAGGCTGGCTGTTAAATCTTCTTCCCTTGCAAAGCCTTATCAGTCTGATATGCATCATACCTGGCTTTCATATTTTTCTTGGAGTGAAAAAAAATTTCAATTCCATACCTGATCTAATTCCATTCATGGGAAAAAATGTCGCATTAATTCTTCTAACACATATTCTGCTCACCGCCGGTATCATATGGGGTGCTTAGGGCTCATTCAAAAAGAAAATTACCGACCTTGATAGTTCCAAAAAAATGAATAGAATATCAGATTAACTAATATAGTTGATACTGCATCCTGGAACGGACAGCATAAAAATAAAAATAAGATTTCATAAGGATTAATTATAGTGTTTACAGAAAACATAACATACTCAGCAGCTCTTGTTGCAGGTCTGCTCTCATTTTTTTCACCCTGTATTCTGCCGTTGATACCGGCATATTTCTCTTTTATTACAGGCTTAACCCTTGATGAATTAACTCAAGACAAAAAAGAGGTCAGACAGAAAGTTATTCTATCCACACTTTTTTATGTGGCTGGGTTTTCCTTTATTTTTATTCTTTTTGGAGCTTCTGCATCTTTTCTCGGTGGCTTTGCTTCAAAATACTCCTGGGTTGTAAGATATCTTGGAGGTGGTATTATTCTTATATTTGGTCTTCACCTTCTCGGTATTATAAATATCAAGGGATTTAATTTTGAAAAGAAAATCCATGTTAAAGAAAAACCTCTGCATCTTATGGGTGTTTTTGTAATAGGCATGGCTTTTGGTGCTGGCTGGAGTCCCTGCATCGGCCCCATGCTGGGCTCAATTTTAATTGTTGCCGGTAATCAGGATACTGTTCTACAAGGGATTTCTCTATTGGCTGTTTATTCTGCCGGTCTTGCCATTCCATTTATTATAATGTCATTTTTTATCAATTCCATTCTTGGGATCATGAAACGGGCAACAAGATTTATCGGAGCACTTAACAAAGCTTCAGGTATTCTGCTTATTGTCATTGGTCTTTTATTGATATTTGACAAATTCAGACTTCTTGCAACTTTATAAGCCTGATGACAGACAATTCAAAACAATTTACAAACTTTATCTGTGTCACAACTTTTACAAAATTTTTATTTAATATTACCAGAAGACTGATATATCCCTTTGCACCTGAATTTGCCCGGGGATTGAATGTAGATCTTTCCGCCATTACATCTGTTATTGCCGTTAACCAGGCGACATCCCTGTTAGGACCTGTTGGAGCAGGTTTTGCAGACAGATACGGATATAAGATATTAATGCTGTTTTCTCTGGCATTGTTAACCATTGGCACATTTGCTGTTGGAGTGATCCCTGTTTATTCTCTCTTTGTTATCTCGCTTTTCATTACAGGAGTTGGCAAAAGCATATTTGACCCCAGTCTCCAGGCTTTTATAGGTAACTTTGTTCCCTTTGCAAAAAGAGGACAGATTATCGGAATTACTGAACTTGCCTGGGCAGGATCAACTCTCATTGGAATTCCCCTCTCCGGTGTTATTATTGAACGGTTTTCATGGCAGACACCTTTTTTTATCATTGGAGGACTCTCTTTAGTCTGCTTTTTCATCATCTTGAAAATTATGCCAAAAGATAAAAAGTATCCAGCAACACCCAAGACAAAAACTTTGATGCTGTCAAACTGGAAAACCATTATCAAAGAAAGAAAAGTCATGGGAATATTATCCTTTATATTTTTCATGTGCCTTGGCAATGACAATCTTTTTGTAATTTACGGGGCATGGCTGGAGCAATCCTATAATCTCTCTCTAACTGCCATTGGTTTTGGAACTGTTTTTATAGGGCTTTCTGAAATCCTTGGTGAAGGCTTCACAGTTCTGTTTGCCGACAGGATCGGATTAAAAAAAACCATTATTATTGGTGTATCTCTCTGCGCAGGGGCATATTTTCTTCTGCCTGTTTTAAATATAGGTCTATACTATGTTATCACAGGCCTTTTCATTGTTTTTTTCTTCTTTGAATTAACCATTGTTACTGCCATGAGCCTCTCGACAGAACTTGTGCCAGAACTAAGGGCATCCACCATGGCAGCTTTTTTTGCAGTTGCAGGAGTGGGAAGGGTTGCAGGGGCATTTCTCGGGGGCATTATCTGGTCTAATTTTGGATTAATACCCATCTG
>JBDLIV010000064.1:0-8261 GCA_039714675.1 Thermodesulfobacteriota bacterium | reverse complement strand
TGCAGGTCTGTTTTTGTAATTTAAATCCCGAGAAAAGCTTCCTTTACCTTCTCATCTGCCATAAGTTCAGTGCCTGTGCCTTCCAGAACAATACGCCCGATTCCTGCGGGGTAGTCTATTTTCAATTTTTGCAAAGAATGGTATTCCATACTCCGTCCGGACAACGTCTTTCAATGATATGAACATTTTTTTTCGACAATGATTCCAATACTTTTCTGGCTTCAGAATTTAAAAGTCCGGAAAGAATAAAATATTTTTTGTCAAGAAGAGATGGATTTTCAATTATATGCTGCATAACATCATAATGAATATTTGCTACAAGAAGATCACAGGGAATAGACATGATCTCTTCCCCTTTTGCCTGAAAAGCAATTGTTTGAGGTTCAAAACCATTGAGCCTGATATTGTTCAGACAGGTTTGAACTGCAAGCAAGTTAAAATCACAAGCCATTACTTTTTTACAGCCTAAGGCAGCAGCCCCAAGAGATAAAAGCCCTGTCCCTGTACCAATATCCAGAACCGATTGAATATTGTGCTTTGTGCACAGCCGATGGATCAGATCAAGGCAGTCCTCTGTTGTCTGGTGTCTGCCTGTTCCAAATACAACACCGGGATCAAGAAGAATTTTTTTAATATTTTTATCATTTGTCTCAGGTTTGTTCCATGGAGGATAAATGTACAAGTCATTTACAAAATAGGGTTCAATTTTGTCTCCATGCCATTGCTCGCCGGTCATTTCATACTTTTCAATCAGGTTTACTCCCGGGCTTTCTTTAACTATTTTATCCACAACATCATCAGAAGAAGATGAGAAAAAAAGAAAAGAGACCTCTTCATCCTCCCATGTTCCAAGAAATGATTTTCCGGCCTGAATTTTTTTGCTCACCTCTGGGGTTCCATCAAGATAATAAATATATAGGTTGCTGTATGGGTTAATCATTTAATTTTATAGGCTTTAACCACCATCCTGTTGGTCATGGTGCCGTAATCCCCCTGTTCCTGGCGATCCATAAAATCTTCTTGAAAAGAGATATCTGAAAATTTGATTGATCTGAGCATTTCAGATATCTGTTCAGATGTGTAAAGACGGACACAATAGCTGTTTTTACGAAGGCAGCCCTTTTTTGCACAGGTTACAGTCTCTCGGCAGTAGATGACATCATTATCCAGCTCTCGACTGCGCGTAACTTCAATTGCACCCCCTGATTTATGGGAAGAGATCTGTTTGAAATTTTTCAGCACATATTTTTTATCTGGAAGGTCCAGGAGCAATATACCATCTGGCATCAGCAGGCGAAAAGCTTCTTTTAGAATTTTTTTGTTTTCTTTGTCATGTATAAAATATCCAAAAGAGCCCCCCATTATAATCACGGCACCAAAGCTTTCATCAGTAAAGTTTGTATCCCTTGCATCCCCCTGGAAAAAAGAGGTATCCAGATTCTGCTGCATTGCCTCTTTTTTTCCCAGCCTGATAAGGTAGTCAGAATAGTCCAGAACTATTAGATTTGAATATCCACGCCGGGAGAGTTCCATGGCGTGACGTCCCTGACCGCCGCATAAGTCTAAAACAGGAGTGGATTTGTCAAGATTCAGGGCTGTTTCAATAAAATCAACCTCTGATTGAGTCAGGGCATCATCACATATGGATCTGCTGTCTGTCAAAAGATAGACGTCATCAAAAATGTTTTTCCACCAGTCTATGTCAATTTGTATTGTCATTGTATACAATTGTTCACTGTTTGTTTATTAACATCAAGGTGTTTTATGTGCACCAAAACTGAAAATACCGTCAGATGCAAAAATAGCTGAAGATCCCTTCCAGGACTGTGACCTTGCAATTTCAAGCTCTTCAGGTTCTATTTCAATCATATGGTCTAGATTACCATTTTCCCACATCTTTTCTAAAGTAAGACAATCAGCCCAGATTCCTTTACAATATGTTGCAAGTTGATCAATCTGACCCTGGGTGATCAGCCGAGGACGCAGGGCTGTCTTAACAGGTCCTAAAAGATAGGTAAAACGGTTATCCATGGCAAGTTGTTCTTGTAGTTCAACCACTTTTGCCACATGGTTGTAATCCATATTTAAAATCATTTTGTTGATTCGATCCGTGGCCTTTGCAATACTTATATCTGATTTGAGTACAGCTATGGGCTGAAATCCGCCCCCGCTGCCTACATTGGTTGGAACATGACCGTATCGGCCAACAAAACCGAACATACCAACCGATCCAAAAAGACACCTGAAATCGGTCTGAAAAGTGTTCAGAACAACTTTTTGATTTTCCTTGTCCAGCTCTGGGATATCCTCTGCCCATAAAGAGAGAGACACCTTTTTTTGGACAATATAAGAACCCTTTGTTAATGCAATCGCAATGTCTTCATCTACATTGTCATGCACTCCGCCAACTCGAACTCCAATACCTGAATATCCACGTTCCGGTTTGAGTACCAAGTGTTCCCAGTTTTGTCTGGTCCACTCCACAAGGTCTGATATGGGTTCTCCATCTGGGCCTGTTGTCTGCCGTTGAAAAAACCGTCTGGTCCAGGGTGTACGCTCAATTGTTTCTTTGTGGAAGCAGGAATTGGTTTCAGGATCAGTGATAACCTCAAACAGACTTTTAACATTAATGGGTTCCGTTCCCCTGGGATTGATAACCCGGCCTTCTTGCACAGCCTGGAGTACAGCAGTGAGATCATGTTTCCTATGGAGCGATAGAAGTACATCTGTATTAAAATCCATAAAAATGACAGATACAGGGCGACCATGAAAGCAGACACGGCTGTTTTTTATTTCCAGGGAGTGGGGAGCCATGAGAGCACCGGAAATATTGTCGATCCTGTTTAATTGTTCAGCCAGATTCTGATTTTCCACAACGTCTTCAAGGGTTTCTTCTTCAGCCACCACTGCAATCAGTCCGGGTTCATCTCCTTCTCTGTTACGATGGGTTTGTACAAGCAAGTCAACCAGACCGTTTACGGGCAACAAGAGAGGGTGTGTGAAATCCAGCTTTATTTCAGGATCTTTATAAGTTAACAGCTTGTCCCATACTGCTTTACCGATTTCCTGGGTAATTCGTTGATAATCCCATCCGCCGGGGCTGCCAAGATTCCATTCCGAATGATAACCCCAAAATTGTTCCGACTGATCCAAAACCCACTTCCTCCTTATCTGTTTTTACCTGCTGCCCAAGCAAATACCGCAAGCTATTGTTAGATTATAATAGATTCTTTTATTATCTCTTCCAGCTCATTGAATCCGATCTCACCCTGATTCAACACCACTTTTGAAAATTTCTTTAAACTGTTTTTGCCGTATCGTTGGAACAATTGCAGAAATTTTCGTAAACCAACTGTGTAGCACAATTGATACCCTGGATTCAATGAATATTTCCGGGCTGATGCTCTGGCCTGTTCTCTTGTCATGCCTGTCCTGGTTAAATACTCTGTGGCTGCTGATAAATTCATGGTATTGGTTTGAATTCCTAAGTCCACTTTTCCCCTGATGGCTCTCCATAACCGTCGTTTGGCCAACAGAAGGCTGTCCTTTGAACCTGATAAATAACCGCTGTGAAACAGCATCTCTTCGGCAAAGCAGGCCCACCCCTCATAGAAGATGGGCTGTTCCACTGCCCGAAGCACGGTCGATTCAAGGCTCCACCTGGAGATATCCAGCAGATGATGTCCCGGCCATGTCTCGTGGGCCGACAGAATCTGGTATTCTCTATGGTAATCCTTGTAGATCTCTGCTGGATCATGGGCATTGATGATATAGAATATTCCACCTGAAGGAGGATGTCGGGGAGGGATACTATAACTGGATGCTGACCGAATTGCTGCCAGAAACTTTGGTACCGGCATTACCCGGACAGGATTCTCCCTGTAGAGTTTATCATGCACCAGCCCTGTATCCCTGCAGTGAAGTCCAAGCCGCTGTACTTCATTACTGTAAATTTTTACAATTCCATCCTGCCCATGACCTGTCAGTGGAATAGATTCATAGGCAGCCTGCCAGGTATCATATCCAAGATTTTTCGCCTCCAGGTGCAACCTGGCAGTCATCTCCTCAATTTCAAGATCCAGAATTTCATTTACTGTTGGAATTTCCATTTCGCAGTTTATGTGGGTTGTGACAATACTATCCAACAACTCTTCCGGCAAAACATACTTTGAATATGTCTTGAGGGATTTAAGGGTTTGTTTAAACCGGACAAGGGCATCAAGGGCAGATGATAGTTCAGGCAGCCGGGGCAGCAGCGATATAAAATAATTTTGTGTATCTTTAATCATTTCCAGACCAAGGTCACAAAACAGTCTTGGCACACTCTTTAAATTCTGCCCGGCCTGATCTAAAAAACCCGGGAGAGTTCCGGCCCTGAGATGAGCAGCATCAGGATTTTTGGAATTCAATGCCTCGGCCAATCCAAGAGAGGCAATCATCAGATAAAATGTAGGCTGGGTTTCCCATGATCTGGTCTCCTCCAAATGTTCCTGAAGGGTATGAACCAGTTTTTTAAGGAGCAGTAGTTCCGTCTGGTCAGTACTACTGGATGCAGAGATATGTGAAAACAGGTGATCAAGGTTGTTTTCCCAGGAATATAACCTGGATATAAAATGGGTGATAAAATCAGAGGAGAACCTGTCCCAAATCTCCCATTCAGGGTTAACAAGCCTTACCTGGGGAAAATAGTAAAACTCGTCACTGGCTGATACAACAGGAAAGTTTTCAACAATTGCTGAAAAAATTTCACTGCTGATTTTGTTTATACTGGAATGCATCATTTTTAAAATTTCCAATCAAAGGGGTTTTACTTTACCCCTTCAGGCAAACATCATTCCACTGGTGATTATAGCAAATATTTATACAGTTTTATATTTCCCTTGATGAAAAGCAAGTTCTTATCTATCAATTTTTTCATGGTATTAAATCTTTTATTTTTCATACTTGACAAAAAGCATCTTCTTATCTTAAATTCAAATATGAAATTCCCAGTCAGGATACTTATACATTGCAGGACATCTGTAAAATATCACTAATTGTTCAAAGCAACTACAAGATAGTGTGTGGAGGTCTTTATTTGGACAGGTTAATGCTTTTTTTGGAAAGACCAGGGGTTTATTGTACTGAATTAGAATTGGAGAAAAAAATGGCAAAAAAAGAGAAGATGCTCTGTAAATGGAAGAAAGATGATATAAACAAAAAATTGGATACATTAAGTGATATCGTCAGAAATCCAAAATTCGTATGTAAAAAGTGCGGCCGTGTTGCTGATAAAAAAAAATGGTTGCACAAACCAGTAGCATTGAATTAATATCTTTAAAAGGGTGCTCTGTGGTGGTGTTTACAGGTCAAATTGTTTGATTTTATATGCATTAAAATGTTTCCTGCATCAGGATTAAAATGGATTGACAATTTGCTCAGCATGATATTTAGTGATCGTAAGGTGGGTTAACACTGGTTTTTGGAGGATACCATGACGAAAAACAAAGCAGGCGGGAAAATTAAAAAAAAATCTATTATTGCAAGAAAGGACCTTGCTGGCAATCGTGTCTCAAGGATTATCAAAACAGCTCTTGACCGGATAGCAAGCAAATTATCAAGTATCAGGGAGCCTAGTGAAAGTATTAAAAAGGTAAGGAAACTTCTAAAAAGTAAAGATAAAGATAAAATTCTCGAAAAAGCACTGGAAAGATATTATAACAAAGAAGAGCTTAAACCTTATCAAGCAGAACTTATAAAACTTCAGCAGCATTTAGAAAAAACCGGTCGAAAAATGATAATTCTCTGTGACGGCAGAGATGCATCAGGCAAGGGTGGTACAATCCGTCGTATTGCACGATATATGAATGAAAAACATTATCGCATAGTGGCTCTTGGCAAACCGTCAAAAGATCAGCAGACTCAGCTTCATATCAAACGATATATTGAACAGTTTCCAAGGGCTGGAGAAATAGTGCTTTTTGATCGCAGCTGGTATAACAGGGCCATGGTAGAACCTGTCATGGGATTTTGCACTCCAAAGCAATACAGGCGGTTTATGAAAAAAATTTCCAGTTATGAACGTAACTTTTCCGGTGACGGCGCAACAATTTTGTTAAAACTCTATTTTTCCGTTTCCAAAGATGAACAGGCCTATCGCTTTGCCCGTCGTCAGAATGATCCTTTGCGACAATGGAAACTCAGTGAGGTTGACCTGCAGGCACAGGATCTCTGGGATGAATTCACTGAAAAAAAATATGTAATGCTGAAAAAAACACACTCACCGGAAACACCATTTTATATTATTAAATCCGATGATAAACATCTGGCCAGGTTAAATACCATGCGCCTCATTCTCAGATCCGCCAAGTACAGCGGCAGAAGTAGAAAACTTACTTTTACACCTGATCCCAAAATTGTTGTGCCTGGAAATAAAGAATTAAAAGCAATGGAAAAACAACGAAAGAAATTCGGCAGATTTCTTTCATGATATCTATCTCAAATCATTGGTCTGGATAAATTTTTTTAACAAAAGCATTTTTTAATAAGATGTGGATAAAGCCGGTAATTTTGGATGGTACGACATAATTGAGGATGAATTCATCCTTTTTACTAGTTCACATTTAAAACCTTAAAGGAGAAAACAATGGCAAAAAAAGAGAGTAAGAAAAAGAAAGAAGAAAAAGAAGAAAAGGTAAAGGCCGAAGACAAGAAAAAAAACAAGAAGGCTGATAAGAAAGCTGACAAGAAGAAAGACAAGAAGAAAGACAAGAAGAAAGACAAGAAGAAAGCTAAGAAGAAAGCTAAGAAGAAAGCTAAGAAGAAAGATAAGAAGAAAGATAAGAAGAAATAAATACAGTAACTCAGAGTGATGTTGAATTAAAAGAGGTATAGTTTTTTAGAAAATTTAAACCTATATGATTTTGTTTAATATTTAAAAAATTTTGGAGGGCAAGGTGACAAAGGAAAAAGCAAAAAAAAAACCAATAAAAACCAACAACTTAAGTGCAAAATCTGTGGGGAAAATTAAAGAGAAGACATCCAAAAACAATAAAAAAGTAAAGGATAATGGAAAGTCTGAAGAAAAAAAGTTGAAGCTGAAGTTGACCGAGCATACCAGTTTTAAAAATTTAAATAAGAAAAAAACAAAAAAACGCCAGCCTGTCTGGGTAAAAACATTTCATCTTGAATATGAAAAAGAGCTTAACAAACTCCAGATTGAACTTTTAAAATGGCAAAAACATATCATTGCCAATGATCAGCGTGTTTTAATGTTATTTGAAGGGCGTGATGCCGCCGGCAAAGGTGGTACCATTAAAAGGGTCATTGAACATCTGAATCCAAGGGGTGCCAGAGTTGTAGCGCTCACAAAGCCCAATGACAAGGAGAAAACCCAGTGGTATTTTCAAAGGTATATCCAGCACCTTCCGTCTGGCGGAGAAATTGTCCTGTTTGACCGCAGCTGGTACAATCGTGCCATGGTTGAACCCACAATGAATTTTTGTACTGATGAAGAAAATAAACGATTTTTAAAAGATACTCCAATGCTTGAATCCATGCTGGTTAAAAATGGGATTATTCTATTCAAATTCTTTTTTTCCGTCTCAAAGGAAGAGCAGCAGCGGAGGTTTGAATCAAGAGAGACTGATCCATTGAAACAGTATAAAATTTCACCGGTTGACAGAGAGGCACAGGAAAGATGGGATGATTATACAGTAAGGAAATTCCAGATGCTCAATGAGACCAATAGAACAGTTTGCCCCTGGACTATTATTCGGTCTGATGTCAAAAAAACAGCAAGACTAAATTGCATAAAGCATATACTGTTAAATGTCGAATATAAAGATAAAATCCCTCAAGAGGAACTCAAGACAGATCCTGCGATCATTATATCCGGCATTGATGAAATCAGATTCATGGAGGATAATTTGATGACGGGTGTGGAATTACCGGGATAAATATATTGAAATTTATTGAATATAAGAGAGAATAAGGAGGGCGACATGTCTGTTACCGTTATCATTAAGCGCAAGTGGAAGGTCGATAAGCCGGAGGAACTGCTTTCGCTGCTAACCGAATTGCGTTCCAGAGCCAAAAAACAACCAGGATATATTTCAGGCGAAACATTAAAAAGTCTTAATGATCCCCAAGATTTTGTTGTCATAAGCAAGTGGGAGACAGATGACGACTGGAAGACATGGCTTAACAACAAAGAAAGAAGAGATGTTCAAGGTGAAGTGGATTCTATGATCGGAGAAAAAACTTTTTATGATGTTTTTGAA
>JBDLIV010000063.1:0-8270 GCA_039714675.1 Thermodesulfobacteriota bacterium | reverse complement strand
AGTTCAGCAATCACATCAACAGTATGAAAAACATTGTCACTGCCAAATGGTGTCATATAGGAGACATTGTGCAGAGGCATTTTAGAGGCTTCAAATATTGTTCCCACAAAACCCATATCCACAATACCTTCCTCAATGGCTTCGAGTACGCCGCCAATTTTGGCTATAGTACCACCATATGCCTGATTCCAGACAATTTTGTCTTTCCCTCCAGCTTCAAGCAAACGTTTATCAACTTCAGGAATAAAATAATCTCTGGCAAGGGTTACCCACAAAAATATTGGCGGATGCCCAGCTGCAACCGTGATTTTAAAGTCTTTTGCATTTGCAGAGCCAAACAAAAAACCTGAGATAAGAGCCCCTGCCATGATAATAAACAGTGTTTTTTTAAATTTTTTCATTGTTATTCTCCTTAAAAATATTTTTAATCTTCATCTACTATTGCTACGGGACGGGCCCATCCAGCACTGGCACCTTTAATCTTCACAGGAAAACAGCAAACCGTAAAACCATGGGGCCTGCCAATAGCTGATAGATTTGCAAGTTTTTCCATATGACAATAACCTTTTTCAATACCTGCAAAATGCGCTTCCCAAATGACTTTTGGGTCCTGGTTTTGTTTAAACTCCTCTGCCTGAAAAGGTAAAGGACGATCCCAGCTCCAGGCATCAATCCCAACAACTTTAATACCCTGTTCAGTTAAAAACAGAGTGCTCTCTTTGTCCATACCAGCTCCTCTAACAAGATATTTCGGAGTACCCCAGGCATCGTCTGCCCCGGTTTGAATTAAGACAATATCCATGGGCTTAAGGTCATATTCAATTCGTTTGAGCTCTTTTTTAATATCATCTTTTGTAATGTGTTCTCCATCAGCTTTGTATCGAAAGTCAAGAAGCACACCATTATTAAAGCACCACTCCAACGGGATTTCATCAATAGTCAGAGCTTTTTTACCTTGGTCCATGGTTGGATGATAATGGTATGGTGCATCAAGATGTGTGCCGGAATGGGTTGTAAGTGTTAATAATTCAATTGCCCAGCCTAATCCTCCAGGCAGATCTTCTTTTTTCAGACCCGGATAGAACTCTTTCATCTGCTCTGCTCCCATGGCATGATCAATATAATCAATTTTGGGAATCATCACAGGCGGATCACTGGGCAAGTCCGGTTCAATACTGATGCTCAAGTCGATAAAACGTTTTTTTGTCATAATCTCTCCTTTTATTCCCGTTTAATTTGTTTGTAGCTCTTTGATTTATGTTTTCCTTTGAATGGTTTCCTTTTTTTATACTTTGGTTTTGGCTGATACTTTCTTTTGGGTTCAGGAAGGGGCTTGTCCAGTGTTTCGGAAGGATATTCGCATTCAATTTTATTGCCCAGCACCTCTTCAATTTTTGGAATAAAAAAGGAACTCATTTCATCGGCAAAGCTGATGGATGTACCTTCTGCCCCGGCTCTCCCGGTCCGCCCAATCCTGTGGATATAGTGTTCAGGCTCATTGGGAAGATCATAATTAATAACATGGCTGATGTTTTTAATATGCAGTCCGCGAGCAGCCACATCAGTTGCAACAAGGATATTAATCCTGCCGTTTTTAAAACTGTCCAAAACTTTAAATCGTCTGTCCTGGGACACATCCCCTGAAAGTACACTGCATTTTTGCCCATATCTTTCAAGTTGTTCTGACAATCTCCTTGCAGTATCTTTGCGGTTTACAAACAGCAGTACCCTTTTTAATTTTTCATCATTGATCAGGTTGTAGACATGTTTGAATTTGTCTTTTTCAGTTGAAATATAAATGATCTGATTAATGGTGTCAGCTGCTGCATGTTCCGGTTCAATCTCTATTTGAACCTTGCTGTCAGTTGTCCAGCTGTCTGCCAGCCTTAAAACCTCCGGGGTTAGGGTTGCAGAAAAGAAAAGGGTCTGTCTCTGATTTTTATGGGGTGTTTTCAAGATAATTTTCCTGACATCCGGGATAAAACCCATATCCAGCATGCGGTCGGCTTCATCAAGAACAACAATTTCAACCCTGGAAGGATTGATAAGTCTTTTATTCATAAAATCAATGAAACGACCAGGAGTTGCCACAATAATATCAACGGGTTTTGCCTTTAACATATCCTGCTGTTTTTTATAACCAGTGCCGCCAAAAACAGCTATAATTCTTAAATTTGTATATTTTGCAAGGGATTTAAAATCCTTTTCAATCTGGTGAACAAGTTCTCTTGTGGGTGCAAGGATTAATGCTCTTGGCGCCCCATTCTTATTTTTAAATGCTTTTTTTAAAAATTTTGTAATAATGGTGATTATGAAGCTGGCACTTTTTCCAGTACCTGTCTGGGCTTTTGCAGTGGCATCCTTACCTTCCAATGTATGAGCTAAAAGCTTTGCCTGAATAGGAGTACAATATTCAAATCTTAGATCTGCAACAGCATGCATTACACTTTTGGGCAGATTAAAGTCATGAAATCGTGTTTCTCCTTTTTTGGGTTCCACTTTAAAATCATTGACAGACCATTTTTTCTTTTTTGGTTTTTCCGGCTGTTTTTTTGCTGTCTGGGGTTTAGACTTTGTCGGGGATTGTGGCAGAGTGGATGATTCAGGAGCCTTGCTCTGCTGTTTTTTAGTAAAAAGTGTTTTTAAAAATAGAATTAATTTTTTCAATCGTCTCTTTCTTTTATTAAGATTATACCGACAAGTTGTTACATAATTCAAATTTTTCCAACAAAGGTTCGAAGAAGAGCTATGCTCACAATTGGAAAAATTGGTGTTGTGTGACAGCCTGTCGAGTTTAAATGTAAACTTTCTGTCTGTTTTAATTGGTTTTTAACAGACAGGAAGTTTTTTGTGAAGCTAAAATTGATAAAAATTGTAATTTAAGATAAACTGATATGATAATGCCTTGATCGCCTTAAACCGATAGTGAGATGGCAAGTTCATACAGTTTTATATTTTATACAGCAATATAATCAAGGAGGACAAATTGGCAGATAAGAAAGCATTAATCAAAAATATTCCATTTTCAAAAGCTGTAAATATTACAGAACTTGTGGATTATGAGGAAGGAAGAGTTGTTTCAAGGACACTTACCAGCAAATCAAACATCAATATTACACTTTTTGCCTTTGACAAGGATGAGGAGATCAGCGCCCATACATCACCAGGGGATGCCATGATACAGGTCCTTGACGGGGAAGCATTGATCAATATTGACGGGAAAAAGATCTCTACAATTACAGGAGAGGTTGTGGTGATGCCTGCAAATGTTCCACATTCTGTTTGCGCCACCACTCAGTTGAAGATGATACTCACCGTGGTGAAACAACCTGTCGGGATTCAGGGGTTATAGGTTACCCCCCGGCAACAAGGGGGAGCAATTGAATTTTTGAGTTGTCTGGGATAATAGTTTTTTCAAATTCAGGGCTTGAAACAAGTCTGCCGTTAAGGCGGACAACTGAACAGAACTTTACATTATCAAGAGTTTTTAAAAGAGCTGCAATGGTCAGGTTGTTTGACCACTGCAGCTGCTTTTCATCAACTTCAATCATTTTTTATTCAACACCGTTCTTTTTCAAGACTTCCAGAACTTCAGGGAAATCAATACCAAGGCGCTTTACAGTTTTAACGGTGGGGATTCCGTTGTTTGTCCATCCGCGGCGTTCATAAACTGCATCTTTTAGCAATTCATACTGCTCTTCTCTTTTTTCCCTTAATACAGCTGTTTTCTTTTTTGTATCCATGCCGTTTATATCTATGCTGTATTTATTTTTGAGCTGTTCATCATAACGCTCCTGCCTTGATTCATACTCTTCTTCAGTTACAGGCCCCATGGCTCTATAGGGGATAGTATCATGCTCCCTTGTTCCATATCCCATCTTTAGATTAAAGACTCTCTGGAAATTATAAACAGCTTCACTCATGGCAATAAGACCATCAACATCAGTTTTTTTGCCTGTAACAGCACCAAAAAAGTCTGCATACCATCCAATGTGTTTTTCTACTTTTGCAGGCTCTTTTGTATCTTTATTGTCTTCAGGAACAATATCATTCCAGGGAAGTTTGCAGAGACCGCAAAGACCAAACCAGGTTCTGAACATGGGAAACCAGTGAAGGGCTTCTGCTTTCTCTTCAAAGCTTGGCATGAAATTATGAACCATATCAAGGAAGATAAGCCACGCTTCATCATGCTGGGGACCTTTGAGGGCAAGACCATAGCCTCCCTGCTGTGCCAGAGACTCCTTGGTCATGTATTCAGAAAATTCAAGACCCTTGGATTCCATGCCAATATCCTGCATAAAGGCCATGTCTGCTCCAAACTTTTTTGCAAAGATCTCTTTCATTTTTCTGATGCCTTTGCCCACAATAAAGCCAAATCCTTCACCCCTTGCCATTTGATGAATTATTTCAAGGGTATTAAATCTGTTTCCAAAGCTTAAATCCATTCCATCTGTATGTTCAGTGGTGATTTGATTGTTTTCAAAGCACTCCATAACAAAAGCTATGGAAGTTCCCACTGAAATAGTATCCATACCATAGGCATCACAATAAAAATTAATCTCAAGAATGGTCTGGGCATCAAAGATTCCAAGGCTTGAACCGCATCCTGCAACAGTTTCATACTCTGGTCCGTCAACAAAGACTTTTTGTCCTTTATAAGGTCCTGTAAAGGGTGAAAAATCTTTTACTCCATGGGAACAGGCAACAGCGCAGCCTCTCCAGCAGCCATCAAAGCCTTTGTCAAAAATATGTTCATAGGTCTCTTCTCCAATGACCTTGCTTTCAGGGTGAGAACCAAACTTGAAGTTATGAACCGGCAGGCAGTCATGGTCATTCATAATTGGCACAAGGTGGGTGGTTCCCACCTTTGCCATTCTGTTTTGTTTGGGGTCAAGCTCATTAATCTCTTTTGCATAAGTTTTAGTAACAAGTTTCATTGCATCCAGATCAGAAGGATTATTTGATTTCATGGAAATTGAAGCATATCTTGCCACTATGGCTTTAACTCTTTTATCAGCAAAAACAGTTCCAATGCCACCTCGGCCGGCCTGTTTATATCTCACCCTTTTACGCCCGGCATCCCACCATGAAAAATTAAGACAGCCGAAAAATGTATTTTCAGCTCCAGGACCTGCGCTTACAACAGATACATTGACAGGTTTGTTCTCGTCAAAGTGGTGGGTTAAAACATTTGAAAGTTCATAGGAATCCTGTGGAAGATTTTTGGCTTCAAAGATTTTGATTGAGTTTTCAATGCCGTCAATAAAAATAACGCAGTCCTGTTTTGCTTTGCCGTCAATCTGGATCACATCAAACCCGGAGAATTTCTTATAGGGCCCAAAGTATCCGCCAACATTAGAATCAATGGGTATACCTGTTAAAGGAGAAATTGAAGTTACAATGCTTTTCCCGCCGCCTGGATAGCCGGGAGTGCCGCCAAGAGGGCCGGAAGAGATACAGATTGCATTTTCAGGATCATCCCATTTGGTATTCCCGGAAACAGCATTCCACATCAGCCACAAATCATACCCTTTTCCTCCGATAAATTTATCTTTAATCTTATCTTCAATGGGCTTGATAATGATATCATTTGCATCAAGGTTAATGCGAAGGGATTGATCAGTATATCCTTTTTTTATCTCAGCCTTTTCATAGGAAATGGCTTTTACCTCTTTTAGATTAATTTGACCCATTTGCTTACTCCTTTAGAATTTTTTTTAAATCATTTGCGGTTTAAGTCTGTAAACTGTAATTTCCTGATATTTTTTTGGTTGGTATGGTATCATATATTTGGATTTAAGTATATAAACTTGCAGGGCAAATTTGTCTTCAATTTGACGGCTGCCATATATCATTTCTACAAAATTCATTCAAGGTCACATGAGGAGAGTAAAAATTTGCTGCAAAGCATATGATTCAGCGAAAATATGAAAACTCTGGAGAGGTATTCATCAGGAATACATTTTAATCATCTGTTGCATGAATGGGCATTGATTCAAAATGCTATGCTGTGGCAATATGAGGAGCAGTATTGATTCAGGTTTAAATATGTAAAAAAACTTGACTTTTCGCACTATTCATAGTTTATCAGAGAGTTGAAAGTTATAAAATGATAGAAAAAAGGTAATATAAATGCTCATATTTGCAAATTTTTTTGAAGCCATAGCAGTTGTTCTGGATTATGCACTCAGTATCTATATGTGGATTGTTATTGCAGGAGCTGTTTTGTCATGGGTAAGTCCTGATCCTTACAACCCTATTGTAAGATTTATCAATTCAGCTACAGAACCAGTTTTTTATCAAATCAGAAAAAGGCTTCCTGTAAGTTTTGGGGGACTTGATTTGTCTCCTATTATTGTAATTCTTGCTATTATTTTTCTTCAGACATTTGTTGTGCAAAGCCTTCACGGGCTGGCACGTTCAATAGTATAATATAATAGAGGTATCAAAAGAGAGGGACTCTAATTATGGGTATTACACCATTGGTTGTTCAACAAAAAGAGTTTACAACAAGATTCAGAGGGTTTGATGTGCAGGAAGTGGACAGTTTTCTTGAAGAGATTACAACAGAACTTGCTGATCTAAATAATACCATTCAAACTATTCATGAAAAAAATCACCGGTTGAACCTGGAGAATCAGGGATATAGAAAAAGAGAAAGCTCCATGAAAAACGCCATGATCCAGTCCCAGAAAGTTCTGGATCAGATGAAGGGAAATGCTAAAAAATCTTCCCAGTTGCTCATAGCTAATGCAGAAGTTGAAGCAGAGAAAATTTTGAACAGAGCGCATAAAAGATTATCCCAGCTTCACAGTGATATTATTGAGCTCAAGCGCCAACGGATTCAGCTTGAAATGCAGATCAGTGCAGTACTTGAATCTCATTCAAAAATGCTTGAAATGACCAAGGAAGAGAACAAGGCTGCAGACGAGACTGACTCTACCATAAAATTTATTAAACAGGCATGATTTATAAACTGAAAATTGGAACGGATAACAAAAGAGAAGAAAATACTACAAATTTTGTAGTTTGATGGAAAAGGATATATGAATGGCTGAAATTGATGCTTTTTTTAAACTTTTACATGAACAGGGGGCTTCGGATCTTCATCTGTCATCTGGCCAGCAGCCCGCATTAAGAATCGATGGTGAGATTGAACGCATAAAATATGATACTCTCACCAGTGATAAATTAAGAGCTCTTTTATATGAGATAACCTCCCAGGAAAAAATTAAAGTCTTTGAAGAAACCGGAGATGTGGATTTTGGATATGAAATCCCAGGACTTGCCAGATACAGGGCAAATTATTTCATGCAGAAAAACGGTATCTCAGCAGTATTTCGTGAGATTCCTTCGGAGATTGCGACTGCAGAACAGCTTGGACTTCCTGCTGTGATTTCAAAACTTGCTGGCCTTCCAAGGGGTCTTGTTCTTGTAACCGGGCCAACAGGTGCTGGTAAATCAACTACACTTGCAGCTGTTATTGATCAAGCCAACCGCACCAGAAAAGATCATATTATTACAGTTGAAGATCCCATAGAGTTTGTACACAGAAGTCAAAAAAGTATTGTCAGCCACAGGGAAGTCGGGCTGCATACTGAAACATTTTCATCAGCATTAAGAGGGGCATTGCGTGAAGATCCGGATATTATTCTTGTTGGTGAATTAAGGGATTTGGAGACAACTGCCCTTGCCATAGAAGCCTCTTCCACAGGTCATCTTGTATTTGGTACCCTGCATACATCAAGTGCCGCTAAAACAGTTGACAGAATTATTGAAATGTTCCCGGCCTCTGAACAGGCACAGATACGATCTACACTGGCAGATGGTTTAAGAGCCATTGTTGCCCAGACACTGTTTAAACGATTTGATAAAAATGGCAGGTGTGCTGCCATGGAAATTCTCATAGGAACACCGGCAGTTCGTAACCTGATCCGGGAAGCTAAAACCCATCAGATTCCATCCATGATTCAAACAGGAAAACAATATGGAATGCAACTGTTGGATGATGCTATTATGCAGTTGTATAAAAAGCGTTGGATAAGCGCTGATGATGCATATAGCAAGGCAAATAGTAAAGCCTTGTTTAGACCATTTTTGAAAAATCCACCGGCGGATTTTACAGAAGCTTAAAATCAAATCTATTAAATTAACAGGAAGATGGTATGAAAAAACAGCAAATTGACCATATTCTTTCCAAAATGCTGGAATCCCATGACAATGTTTCAGACTTGAATTTTACACCAGGCAAACCCCTGCAGGTTGAAAGT
>JBDLIV010000062.1:0-8370 GCA_039714675.1 Thermodesulfobacteriota bacterium | reverse complement strand
GGGCTTGAGAGTGGTAATCCTGCATACCAGGCGCCCATTATATCAGTTTTTGAGACAACTCCCACAGGTCTCTTTCCATCCTCGCCTATGAGAAGAGCATTAATTTTATATTTGATTAAATATTGGATACAGCAGTCAATGGTGTCATCAGGCTGCAGTACGATCAATTGTTTTCTCATGGCATGGCTAACTTTCAGCCCTGTCAGAGTGTCTTTCCCCATGTTCATGTCCTTTCAATAAGGTGATTAAAAAGGTCTGAAATATAAACAATTCCGATGGGTTCATCATTGGAAACAACTGGAAGCCTGCGAACATGCTTTTTTATCATGATATCCAGAATCATCATTAAATGCATGTCAGGGGTGATGGATATTATTTTGGGTGTCATGATATCTCCCACAAGAAGATTTTTTAATTTACCGGCTGTGCTTTCCATAATACCTTCTATCTCAATATCACTGATATTACCCCATATTTTAACATGCTTGGGCAGAAGAAACAGAAGGATATCGTACATTGAGATCATACCCACTATTGAACCCTGCTCATTGGTTACCATAATGCCAAAAATTGTCTTTTTATCTAATTTTGACTTTTTAAAGATTGCAAGAGCTTGGGATATGGGAGCATCAGGGCTCAGTGTTTTAAACTCGGTTTCCATGACATCTTTGGCTGTTGTCTTCATTCCATCGCTCCTTTTTTGTAATTTCTTTTTTAAAGATTTTAAAACAAATTTATAAAAATTAAAACTAATTTTATAAAATAGTAAAAGCAGATAAATTTTTTAAAATTTTCCTTGTTTATATTATAAATTAGTCATATAAAACTTTTTGTATGGTAAAATAGTATTTTTTGTATGGCGGTACAAAAACAGAAATACCAGATGATCATAATAGTTTATGGATCATCAAATTATAGAAACAAGACTTAAAAATTTAGGAGGTAAATTTAATGACCACTTTAGTAGTTGGACACAAGAACCCGGACACTGATTCAGTTTGTGCAGCAATTGCACTATGCGACCTTAAAAAAAAACTTGGTGAAAATATTGCACCTGTTGTGCAGGGCGAACTCAATCCTGAATCTAAATTTGTACTTGAAAAATTTAGCGTAGCAGTGCCTGATGTTGTAACTTCATATGCTGGAAAAGATCTATATCTTGTGGATCATTCCGATCTTGCCCAGAGCCCTGACGATCTAGGAGAGGCTAACATTCTCGGTATTGTAGATCACCACAAACTTGGCGATGTAACTACAGGCCAACCCTTGGAATGCTGGATATGGCCTGTTGGCTGCACCTGCACCATTGTTGCATCCATGTATAAATATTTTGATATTGAAATACCAAAAGATCTCGCAGGTATCATGCTCTGCGCAATTTTGTCTGATACAGTCATTTTTAAATCAGCAACCTGTACTGATACAGATAAAAAAGTGTGTGCCAATCTTTCTGAAATCTGTGGCGAAAATGATTTGGAAGCCCTTGGCATTGAGATGTTCAAGGTAAAATCTGCTGTTGAAGGCACTCCGGTTCGCGAGCTTGTCCTGCGTGACTACAAAGATTTTAACATGGGCGGCAAAGGTGTTGGTGTTGGACAGCTTGAGCTTGTCGACCTCTCCATTGTTGATGGTATAAAAGCAGACCTTGAAAAAGATATTAAAACCCTTAAAGCAGAAAAAGGTCATCACAGCGTATTTCTCATGCTCACAGATATCATGAAAGAAGGCACAGAACTTTTGATCGCTTCAGATGATGAGTCTGTTGTTGAAAAAGCATTTGGATCTGCTCCTGCTGATGGGAAAGTCTGGTTGGATAATATAATGAGTCGTAAAAAACAGATTGTGCCGGATCTTGAAAAGGTCTTTGGATAACTTTTCGCTCAAACACGCATTCGATTTTGAGGTGTGAGTCAACTCACACCTCACATCTTAACTTAAAACCTTATTTAATTTTTCAGACAAGCTAACCACATCAAATGGCTTGAGAATATATTCATCACATCCCTTTTGCACCATTTTTTTCATTTTATCTTCCTTGATATAGCCCGAGCAGATCAGAACCTTCATATCAGGATCCACTTCTCTGATTTTTTCAAAAGTTTCCTGACCGTTGATCTGGGGCATGACCATATCCAGAATAACAAGATCTATTTTTAAATCCCTGGATTGTAAAATCTCTATAGCCTGAAGCCCATCTGTAACGGCTTTTACCTTATAGCCAAGATTTCCCAGCATTTCTGAACACACTTCAATAACACCTGCTTCATCATCAACAAGAAGAATGGTGCCTTTGCCGTTGTATATCTTCTGTTTTTCTTCCGGCACGAAACATTCCTTTACCCTGGCTGGAGTGCTAGGCAGATAAATCATGAAAGAGGTACCTTCTCCAAGTTTACTCTTAACTTGTAATAATCCTTTATGGCTTTTGATAATTCCATATGCCGTAGCAAGCCCAAGGCCTGTTCCCTGGCCTTGTTCTTTGGTTGTAAAGAATGGATCAAAAATTCTTGTAATCAGCTCATCATCCATTCCCATACCCGTATCTGATACAGTAATCTTTACATAACGGCCTGTCTTTTCAAGTCCTAATTCATTTACAAAGTGCTCATCTGCAACAATATTTTCTGACTTGATGATAACTGTACCGCCATCGGGCATTGCCTGCCAGGCATTAACAAAAAGATTCATTAATACCTGTTTTATCTGGCCTTCATCTACAACTACTCCCAATAAATTTTTATCTAAAGTATGCTCAATCACAATATCCTTTTTTGCCCTGCCAAACATTTTTGCAGACATTTTTAAAAGATAATTCAGATTAACAGGATTTGTTCCATGGCTGGTTTTCTGGGCAAAGCCCAACAGTTGTCGAGCCATTTCAGCTCCGCTGGCAACATATTCATCAATATTGGAAAGTTTTTTATATTCATCCGAATCCCTTTCAAACCCAAGCTTTACAAGAGATGTATATCCCTGAACACCCATTAGTATATTATTGAAATCGTGGGCAATACCTCCGGCAAGTGTGCCTATGGCTTCCATTTTCTGTGCCTGTCGAAGCTGAACCTCAAGATTAATCCGGTCTGTAACATCCCTTGCCACTACATGCACACCTTTACTCTCACTCTTGTTATCTATGGCAGGCAGATTTATGGGGGCGGCTTTGAGTTCTATAAAAGCAAATGAAGAGTCAGGATCATATTTTGATTTTTTTTGTTTTGCTTTTTTAAATCTTAACTGTAATTCTTTGGTTTCATTGATCAGTATTCCATTCATTTCAAGTTGTATAAGGCTTCTGGCTTTTAAAAGATCTTTTTCATGAATGATATCTTCAAAACGGGTTCCCATTAAATCATGTTTTGAAAACCCGAGTACTTTATTAAACTGATAATTTACAAACGTGAAACATCCGGTTTTATCCAGGGTAAAAATGAGATCAGGAGAATTGTTCACCATATATTCATATTGTTTCTCTGAGGCTTCAAGCCTTGCAGACATGGCTTTTTTATCAGCAATTATTTGCTTTTGCGAAAGGGCATTTTTAACAGTTTTTCTTAAATCTGCAAACTCAAAAGGTTTTTTCAGATAATCCCAGGCACCAATTTTCAGTGCCCGGACAGCTGATTCAACTGATGCATTGCCGGTAATCATAACAATCACGGCATCTTCATCCAACTGAAAGATATGCTCCATGACTTCATACCCATTCATACCGGGCATACTTACATCAAGCAATACAAGATCAAGTTTCTCCTTTTTAAAAAGTTTTAAAGCTTCTTCTCCATTAAAGGCGCCAATGGTCTGAAAACCCTCTTGTTGCAGGCAAAGCGAAATACTGTCGACAATTCTATTTTCATCATCAACAACAAGTATCTGCTCAGGTTTCATTCATAACTCCATCAATTTTTCTCATAACAGATAAGACCGCACCTCAAACACCTTTCAGCCTCAGTATGAGCTTTTTCCAGGGAAAATCCTGTTGAAAATTCATCTAACCACTCTTTTCTTGTCTGGCGCGGTATCAGAATATTTCGCGGAGAAGCATCAACACTATTCAATGAAAAAACATCCTGAAGCCTGGTTTGTTCTGTAATAATTTTAGAAGCTTCCTGATATTGTATCCCATACATCAGATTATGCAAAGCAGCTGCAGCTTTTCTGCCGCCATTTATGGCTGCCACAGCAGAAGAATACTCAGTTATAGTATCCTGGTCTGAAAGCAGACCCAGCTCTCTGTTTGAATCTGGTTTTTTAAGGAGTTCAACTCCTTCCCAGGCCAGTGGCCCTGCATTTGCAATTATTTCTTGAGTCTCCTCTGATTCATCGTCTGAATCTTCGCCTGAATCTTCACTGGCCATTGGGATAAATACAAGTTCAGGAAATCTTCCTGAGCCAATTATCAATGTATCTGCATCAATGATCTCTTTTTCGCCGGTGGAAATCTTGGTATATTCAATTGATTTTAATTGATCATCTTCACCCATTACCCTTGTAATCCCTGCATGATAAATTATTGTAACGCCAGCCTCTATCAGTTGATCAATGCCTGCAGGGTCGAGAGATGAATCATCTGCTGGTTTTCTTAAAATAACTGTTATATTTTTGGTTCCATTCTCGTTTAAAATATCCACAGCACCTGGCAGGCTTTTATTCCCACTGCCTGCAATTACCACACTCTCTCCTGATGAAATATTCAAATTCTCATCTGTTTGACTTCTTAAAAGATCAATTAAAAGAAATGTGCCTGGAAAAACTTTGGCAGTCTTATCAATATCCTGGCGCAGCAGTCTGGAATCCCAGCCGCCTGTTGCAGTAAATACTGCATTAAAGCCCTCTTTTAAAAGCGTGTCAATGGTAAAATCTCTGCCAGCTGTAGTATTGGTCTTAATCTCTACACCCATCTGCCTTACACCTTCAATATCCCACTCAAGGACATCCATGGACAATCTCTCTCTTGAAATAGCCTGACGAAGAATTCCCCCAAGTGAATCTGTTGCTTCAAAAACTGTGGGTTCATGCCCCAATCTTGCACTGAAAAACGCAGTTGATAATCCTTGAACTCCACCGCCGATAACTGCGATCTTTTTCCCGCTTAAAGGAGCTTTATATGGCAATGACAACTTATTGCGATTCATTTCATAGTCACATACAAAACGTTTCAGATGATTTATGGCAACAGCATCATCCTGCAAAAGCCTTCTGCAGTGAGATTCACATTCAGCTGGACAAATTCGTGCAATCACACTGGGAAAAGGATTCCTCTCTTTTATAACCTGGATAGAACCTGTATAATCGCCCTCATTGATCAATCTTATATACTCTTTAATATCAATACCAGTGGGGCATGCTCTCTGACAGGGGGTTATGCACTCTTCATCTGTATATTCTCTCATAATCCTTCTTGTCACAGATGTAAGCCTTATGATATTTTTAGGACATACTTCTTCACAAGCTCCGCACCCTGTACATTTTTCCTGATCAACTTTGGGCAGGCCATCACTTCCAATGGTCAAAGCATCAAACAGGCAGGCTTTTACGCAGGTACCAAGTCCAAGGCATCCAATCCTGCACTCTTTCATTCCTCCAAACAACAGTGCGGCTGCCCTGCAGTCTGTCAGGCCAAGATATTTATACTCCATGTCTGCTTCATCATTGCCATAATAGCATCCAGGGCCTGCAAATTCAGGTTCTCTGTCAACTACTGCCACACCCATAATTGCTGCAATGGCCTGTGCAACATCATCACCTGCTGCCACACATGAGTTAACAGCCTGTTTTCCATCGGCAATGGCCTGGGCATTGGGCAGACACCCGGGAAATCCGCATCCTCCGCAATTGGCTCCGGGCAGAGCATCATCAATAGCAAGTACTGTTGGATCCTCGTAAACATAAAAAGCTTTTGAAGCAATCACTAAAACAGTGCTGATTAAAACACCGAGGCCGCCCATCATTAATATAGATTGAATCATGAATATATCCTTATGAATTCTGTCTTTTATCTGTTCACTATTAATAATAAAAAATTTGTACTATATAATCATCTGAAAAACAAAAAGTCAATGCATCAATGAATTTTATCTGAATATTGATCACACTGAGTTTACCATACTCCGTTCCAGGCTGATTACCTTACATCAGCGGGATGGATCAAAGCCAAAAACCTTATGGCAAACATCCAGATAGCAATAAAAAATATTGATTAATACGCATATCAAGGATATAAAGAGAGGTTATTGTTAAACCTAAATATAAAGATATAAAATAGAAAGCAAACATATATGAAGTTTGAACCTGTTATCGGGCTTGAAGTCCATGCACAACTGAAGACTAAAACCAAAATTTTCTGCTCCTGTTCCACCCAGTTTGGGAAACCACCCAATGCCAATACCTGCCCTGTGTGTACCGGTATGCCCGGTATGCTGCCTGTTTTAAACAAGAAGGCTGTCTCTTTTGCCATAAAAGCTGCTCTTGCCACAAATTGCACAATAAACAGGGAAAGCCGTTTTGACAGAAAAAACTATTTTTATCCAGATCTTCCAAAGGGCTATCAGATATCTCAATATGCCCTTCCAATAGCAGAATATGGATGGCTTGATATTGAAGATAAAAAGGGTGCTTTAATAAAAATAGGTATTACGCGTATACACATGGAAGAAGATGCAGGCAAGCTTATCCATGATCCGGCACGACAGAGAAGCATGGTGGATTTAAACAGAACCGGAGTGCCTTTAATAGAAATTGTAAGTGAACCAGACATCAGAACTGCTTTCCAGGCAGGTGCATATTTAAGACAACTCCATGCAATATTAAAATATATTGATGTTTGTGACGGCAATATGGAACAGGGTAGTTTCAGGTGCGATGCCAACATCTCACTAAGGCCTGTTGGGCAAAAAAAGTTTGGTATAAGAGCTGAGCTTAAAAACCTTAACTCCTTTAAAAATGTTGAAAAAGCAATCAGCTATGAGATTGAACGGCAAACCTATGTTCTTGAAGAAGGTAATAAAGTTATCCAGGAAACAAGATTGTGGGATCCTGTAAAAAATAGAACAATGTCCATGCGGGGCAAGGAAGAGGCACATGATTACAGATATTTTCCCGATCCTGATCTTGTGCCGCTCATTGTAGATGATGAGTGGATAGACTCAGTTAATAAAACAATGCCTGAACTGCCCCATGAGAAGGTTTCAAGATTCATGAAAGAGTATAAACTAAGCCGTGATGATGCCAGGGTTTTAACCTCTTCCATTGAACTTGCCAACTTTTTTGAGAAGACAGCAGCACCTTTAAAGGATAAAAAACAGGCTGCCAACTGGATCATGACAACTCTGCTTGGTATGCTCAATGCAAAGGGAATAAGTATAAGTCAATCACCTCTATCTGCTGACTCATTTTCCAGGCTTTTATCACTTATTGAATCCGGCACAATTAATACCAATGCTGGCAAAACAGTATTTGAAGAGATGGTGTCAAGCTCAAAAAGCCCTGAAACCATTGTAAAGGAGAGAGGACTTGAACAGCTGTCTGACCAGTCAGAACTTGAAACAATGGTTGATAAAATCATCAGTGACAACCCTGAAGAGGTAACAGCATACAGGAGCGGCAAAACCAAACTTTTCAGTTTTTTTATGGGGCAGATCATGAAAAAGACCCGTGGCAAGGCTGATCCCAGGATTGTAACACAGTTATTAAACTCCAAACTCTAAGGAGAACTTAACCTTGAGAAACACTATTCCAATTTGCAGCATAACACTTGCCATACTTATTTTATGTACAGCCTTTTTTGTGCCAGAACATGCTTTTGCAGTTGATAAAAAAATCAAAACCATTGCTGTTCTGCCTGTTCATGTCAATTCAACCCAGGATCTTGATTATATCAAAAAAGGGATGGTGCAGATGTTTAATTCCCGTCTATCCTGGAACAGCAAGGTAGAGGTAATTTCAGGGAACCAGATAGAAAATCAGATAGAAGATTTAAAGCAGATTCCTAAAAACAGGCTCATATATAAAATTGCCCAACAGACCAACAGCGATTTTGCCCTCTCCTGCATTGTTACTGAATTGTCCGGCTCCTTTAGTATTGATGCCAGGGTCTTTGATATTGAAAACAAGAAATATATGGCATTTTTTGAACACTCGAAAAAAATTGATGACCTGATTAAAAAAACAGACCATATTGCAGCAGCGATCAATAAAAAAATCTTTGGGCGTGTTACAGTCAGCTGGAAAAACATGGAGATGGAAAAACAAAAACATATCAACGAGTTGAAACGTCAAAATCCAGAGGCTTTGATAAAAGACCGCCAGTGGGAAAATTCAGAGGAGTCTTATGGGTGGAAAATATGGAAATACCTGTTTTAATGTTATATA
>JBDLIV010000061.1:0-8549 GCA_039714675.1 Thermodesulfobacteriota bacterium | reverse complement strand
TTGAGTTATAATGATACAACAATATTGAAAATTTGATTTTGGAGTAAATATGAGTAAAACAATTGCAATGTCAGGCAAGGGTGGAGTTGGAAAAACAACAGTTTCAGCACTTATGATGAGATATTTTACAAATAATCTCAATAGCCCGCTTCTTGCTATTGATGCAGATCCTAACAGTAATCTTGGGGAAACCCTTGGGATGGATATTGAAAAAACAGTGGGTGATATACGTGAAGATTTTATGAGAGACCCCCAGGGTGTCCCTTCCGGTATGGATAAAATCATTTACCTTGAGATGCTCATGAATCAGGTGTTGATTGAGCAAAAAAACTTTGATCTTCTTGTCATGGGTCGCCAGGAAGGCCAGGGATGCTATTGCATGGTCAATAATATTTTAAACCGCTTTGCTGATGAACTTGAAAAAAATTATAAATATCTTCTGGTGGACAATGAGGCAGGCATGGAGCATCTAAGCCGACGAACAAGCGGCAAGGTGGATATGCTGCTCATGGTCACAGACTATGCTTTACGGGGTTTAAGGGCTGTGGGAAGAATAAATGAAATGCTTGGCGATCTTAAGCTTGATGTAAAAAACAAAGGTCTGATTGTTAACCGGGCACCGGAAACTTTGAGCCAGACTTTTCTTGATGAAGTCGAAAAAATCGGGGTTCCAATAGTATGTATAATTCCCGATGATAAGAATCTTCTTGAATTTGATATGGAGAGAAAATCAATGCTTGAACTTCCTGGTGACTCTCCGGCAGTTATTGCCATTGACAAAATGATGGAAGAGAAGATAGCTGTTAATTATTGAAGTATGGGATGATTATGGGATATATATTTGATTTTAAGGATGCGGGAAACTATGATGCCTGGTTTGATCAGGATAAAAACAGGTATTGCCTGGACCTTGAAATCAAATTATTGTTAGATCTTTTAGCACCTGTTAAGGGTCAGCGGATTCTTGATATTGGCTGTGGCACAGGAATCAGCCTTGAACCATTGCTGAAGAAGGGTTTAAACCTGACAGGCATTGATCCCTCTTTGTATATGCTTGATATAGCATCAAAGAAGTTTGGAGATAAAGTGGCACTTCACAGAGGGACCGCCGAGGATCTTCCCTTTGATGATAATGAGTTTGACTCTGCATTTTTTTTTACAAGCCTTGAATTTACAGAGAGGCCTGGCAAAGCTATTGAAGAAGCCTGCAGGGTGGCAAAGGATACCCTGGTTATCTGTGTTTTAAATCGATATGCTCCTTTGAATTTATTCCGGCGTATTAAAAGCTTTTTTGTGCCTACTGTTTATACCCATGCCCATTTTTTCAGCATATGGGAATTAAAACAGATTTTGCATGCAATACTTGGAAAGGTGCCTGTTAAATGGAGAACAACACTGCAGTTCCCTTTTGCAAGAGGAAAAATTCCAGCTTTTATTGAGGATTTTAAAATTGTTCAAAAATCATTTTTCGGTACTTTTATTGCCATTAAGATAAAACCGGTACCAAAATTTCGGACCAGGCCCATGGCTTTGAGAATTAAAAAACAAAAAACTTATAATCACGCAACAGGATTGGCTACACGCATGAGGTGATAAAAGTGGAAACCCTGATTTATGACAAACTTGATAAAAAAGATGTAAAATGTAATATCTGCCACCATTTTTGTATCATTAAAGAGGGGAAAAAAGGAATCTGTCGAGTCAGGGAAAACAAAAACGGCAGACTCATGACGCTTGTATATCCAAAAGTCATTGCCAACAGTGTTGACCCAATCGAAAAAAAACCTCTGTTTCATATTAAACCAGGTTCTTATTCCTACTCCATTGCCACGGTGGGATGCAATTTTCAATGTTCTTTTTGTCAAAATTCCAATATTGCACAGATGCCAAGAGATTATAACGGCAATATCCAGGGTAGTGATATGCTGCCTGAAACCATTGTGAAAGAAGCTTTAAAAACAGGCTGTGAAAGCATATCATACACATATACAGAACCCACAATATTTTGTGAACTGGCCATGGAAACAGCCAGACTTGCCAGAGAAGAGAGGCTGCTGAATATTTTTGTAACCAATGGCTATATGAGCACACAGCTTCTTGAAATGGCAGCAAATTACCTTGATGCCGCCAATGTGGATTTAAAAGCATTTGATGACAAATTTTATAAAACCTATTGCAAGGCAAGACTTGAACCGGTTAAGGAAAATATCAAAAAAATGAAGGCCATGGGAATTCTGGTGGAAATAACCACTCTTTTGATTCCAGGATTAAATGATGATCCAGATGATATTGAATCCATGGCTGAATTTATTGCCAATGAAGTGGGCAGGGAAACACCCTGGCATATCTCAAGATTTCATCCCTGCTATAAAATGCAAGACAGGTCATCAACTCCTCTATCAGACCTGGAAAGAGCATTTAATACAGGCAAATCAGCAGGCCTTAAATATGTCTATATTGGTAATGTTCCAGGGCAGTCATGGGAAAACACCTATTGCCATTCCTGTGGAGAGCTTTTAATAGAACGATATGCATATAATATAGAAAATTATATGAAAGAAAAAGGCAAATGCCCTGCGTGTGATGCTATAGCATATGGGATATATTAAATTTTGAATTTCACAGCAACTGATCTGACGTATCTGAAAAACTCAAAAGCCATACACTATATTCTTGGCACACTGCAAAAGAATGGATTTCTATCATATATTGCAGGTGGTGCTGTCAGAGATATGGTACTGCAAAGACTCCCCAATGATTGTGATATTCTCACCAATGCTTCAATGGATAAGATAAATTCTCTTTTTTCTGACCAGAAAATTACAAAGGCTGGCAAGACCTTTCCCGTTTATATTGTCAATGGTATTGAGGTCTCTTCTTCACGGGGTGACAAAGATATTGCTCTCTTTTTGGAATCAGATCTTGGTAAAAGGGATTTTACCATTAATGCAATGGCTTATGACCCAATAGCAAAAGAGATTATTGATCCTTTTAATGGAAAAAACGATCTTAAAAACTCCATTATAAAATTTACAAACAACCCTGAAAAAAGAATCATGGAAGACCCTGTCAGGATGGTAAGAGCCTGCAGGTTTGCTGCCATGATTAATGGAGATATTTCCCAAGCTTCCCTTGAAGCTATCCTTGCCTGTAAGGCTTTACTGGACAGCGCTGTTGCAAAAGAAAGAATTGGCCATGAAATTATCAAGGCCATGGCACTTGAAAAACCCTCCCTCTTTTTCAAGGCATTAAAACAGACAGAGCTGTTATCAAAAATTTTTCCAAGCCTTGATCGCTGTTATGGTTTTGATGGCGGACCCCACCATGGTGAGACCCTTTTTGAACACTGTATGCTGGTGGGAGATGCAATATCCCCAAAGTTTCCTGTTTTAAGACTTGCTGGTTTTTTACATGACGTGGGAAAATTTGATGCTGCAATAACAAAAAATAACAAATTAACCTTTCCCGGCCATGAAAAGTATACAAAAAATGTGGTAAATGATCTTACAAAATTAAAATTTTCCATTAAAGATATCTCCTATATCAAATCTCTGATAAAATCACACATGCGGCCATTAGCCCCTGAAACGACACCAAAGGCTGCAAGAAAACTGCTTGCCATGCTTGATTCCCATAACCTTGATTACAAAGATTTCATGCGCATGAGAATTGCAGATAAAAAAGGGAATCTATTTAAAAACCCATATACACTCTCTGAAATAAAAATAAGATTGAAAAAATTGTTTGTAGAAATGTCTGACCAGTCAAGTTTTAACATAAATATGCTTAGGCTGAAGGGAGATGATATTGCCGGAATTCTTGATATTCCTCCCGGACCGGAAATTGGCAGAATCAAGCAGATATTGTTTGAAAAAGTATTGGATGACCCTGAATTGAATAATTATGATGATCTGAAAAAACTATGCCTCTCCTTAAAAACAGAAAAATAATACTTCTCTTTGGATGCCTTGTAATTTTTTTTCCTGGAGCATTTGTCTTTGGTTTTCCCGGTGTAATGGCATCACAATGGCAGGAGATGTTCCATGTAAATAAAGAGCAGATTGGCAAAATCATGTTTTTTATTCTGGCTGGAACAGGATGTTCAATGTATATTGCAGGAAAATTACAGGAAAAAATCAAAGGCTCTTATATTATTTTTACAGGCAGCCTTGTCTGTTCTCTTGCCATGTTATTCGCAGGCATGGCAGAAAATATGGAAGATATTTATTTATGGGCTTTTATTGAAGGTTTTTTTACTGGATTTGTCTATCTTCCCTGCCTGACTATTTTTCAAAAACTGTTTCCTGAAAACAGAGGTTTTATAACGGGTATTATAAATTTAACCTTTGGAGGCGCTGCTGCAGTTATGTCTCCGATATTTACATATCTGCTTGTATCCAAAGGTTATATGTTTACCTCAAATTTTTGTGCTTTAATATCAGTTCTTACAGGTACTCTGGTGGCTTTGCTTATCAAAGTACCGGAAAACAAAAATCATCAGGAACAAAAACAAATATCGCCCCTGCCGTTTAAAAGTATTATATTACTTCCATCTTTCTGGCGATTATGGGGTGTCTGGGCTCTGGCAGGAGCAGCAGGAATTTCCCTGATTGTGCTTGCCTCATCGTTTGGTGAATATTTGGGATATGGTATAACACAATATGTCTATATTTTGACCTGTTTTAATGTGCTAAACGGGATCGGTCGCATAGTCTGCGGAAAGCTTGCAGATATTTATTCCAAACAGAAAATATTAATGAGTGTCTTTTTTATGGCATCCATTGCCTATGCCGTGATGCCATGGCTTAAAAACCTTTATCTTGTAAGTTTTCTGGCATGCTTTATAGGCCTTGGTTTTGGAGTAATGTTTACAGTGTCGGCACCTCTGGTAACTGAAGTATTCGGTCTTGAAAATTTCGGAAAAATTTTTGGAATGGTTTTTACGGCATATGGGTTTTGTGCAGGTTTATTAGGCCCCTGGCTGTCAGGCGTGATACTTGATATAACTGATTTAAACTTTAAAATAGTGTTTTCCATGTTTGCCCTGTTTTATCTTGTTTCTGTCATACTTGTTTCCGGGGTACAAAAGCACTCTGAGTAATTGACCCAATGAGCAAGCAAAAAAGGATCGGCAACCAAAAGATGCAATAAAGATAATATTGTGATAGAACATTTTAAACCATGAAGTATTAATTTTTGATAATAAGGATGCAAAGATATAATCAATGAGTGAAGTAGTGTTGATAAATATTACAGGCAGGGACAGGAAAGGGCTTGATGCAAAATTTACAGGCATTCTGGCAGAATACAATGTAAATATCCTGGATATTGGCCAGGCTGTAATCCATAATCATATCTCCCTTGGCATTCTTGCTGAAATACCCAAGGCAGAAGATTTTTCTTCAATCTTTAAGGATATGCTGTTTGAAGGGCATAAAATGGAGCTTAGGGTTGATATTAAACCAGTTGAATCTGAAAATTATGAAAAATGGGTCCATGCCCAGGGAAAAGAGAGACGGATCATTACACTTCTCGGCAGAAGAGTAACCGCCCACCAGATTTCAGCCGTTGCATCTATAATAGCCCAAAACCGGTTGAATATTGATTCTATTACGCGTATGACAGGAAGAATTTCATTGATAAAATCCCAGATCAATCCAAGGGCAAGTATACAACTATCTGTCAGTGGGACTCCATTAAATCTTGGAGAGATGAGAAGACGATTTATGGATCTTTCACAACAAGCCGGGATTGATATCTCTTTTCATGTGGACAATATATACCGGAAAAATATGAAACTGGTTGTCTTTGACATGGACTCCACATTGATCCAGACTGAAGTTATTGATGAGCTTGCAAAACTGGCCAATGCTGAGGAACAGGTGAAAAAAATTACAGAATCTGCCATGAGAGGTGAAATAGATTTTAAAGAGAGCTTTAAAAAAAGGGTAGCTCTTTTAAAAGGGATCAAGGAGGAACACCTTGGAAAAATAGCGGAGAACCTGCCTTTGACTTATGGGGCAGATCTTGTTGCCAAAACCCTGAAAGGTCTGGGATATAAGCTGGGTATTTTATCCGGGGGCTTTACCTTTATGGGTGAATATCTAAAAGAGCGGCTCGAATTTGATTATATGTATGCCAATGAGCTTGATATTAAAAACGGAGTGGTAACAGGTGAGGTAAAAGGCGAGATTGTGGATGGCGATCAAAAAGCAATACTGTTAAGACAGCTTGCTCAAAAAGAGAATATCGTTCTTGAGCAGACCATTGCTGTTGGAGATGGCGCCAATGATCTTCCAATGATCAGTATTGCCGGGCTCGGGGTTGCTTTTAATGCAAAACCCATTGTTAAGCAAAAAGCCTCTAACACCATTTCAAGTGTTGGCCTTGACGGACTTTTATACCTCATTGGCCTCCATGAAAGAGAGATTAAACAGGAAGTTTTGCAGGCAAATCAATATTCATATGGCTAACCAAAAGGTCACAAGTAAAATGCAGCAGCTTGCCCGGGATATACAAAAACTTGAAGATCAGCTTGCTGTATGTACATCCTGCGGAGTGTGCCAGGCAAATTGTCCTCTGTTTGCTCAAACCCGCAAGGAGGCAGATGTTTCACGTGGAAAACTTGCTCTGATCAAGGGTTTGATCCAGGAGATGTTTGACGATGCAAAAGGTGTGGATGAACGCCTCCAGAAATGTCTTCTTTGCGGCTCCTGTGCCCATGGATGCCCCAGCAGGGTTAATACTCTGGAAATTTTTTTAAAGGCGCGGGCAATTATTGCGCAATATCATGAAATGCCGTTCTTTCAAAAAATAATATTTAAGAATCATCTTTCCAACCCAGAAGCATTCAATGATATTATTGGAAAAGTTACCCCTTTTCAGAAACTTTTTTTTAAAGAGGAAAAAAATTTACAGGGGACATCCTGTGCAAGGATTGTTTCGCCTGTTTTGCGAGATCGGCATATTATATCATTAAAAAAAAAATCATTTAACAAAACCCTTAATGGCAGGGATTTAATCATTAAAGGAAAGGATGTAAAAGTAGCCTTTTTCACAGGCTGTCTCATAGATAAGATGCTGCCTGATATTGCTCAAAGTGTAATTGATGTGTTAAAATATTTTAATGCTCACATCTTTATTCCCTTTAACCAGGGCTGCTGTGGAATTCCTGCCATTGCATCGGGAGATATTAAAACCTTTAAAACCCTTGTAAAAACCAATGTTAAACTTTTTTTAAAGCAGGATTTTGATTATCTTGTTACAGCCTGTGCAACATGCACATCAACCATTATCAATCTCTGGCCTTCACTTTTAAAAGATGAGGATACAGATCTTTTAAAACAGATTAACGACCTTGCACATAAAACCGTTGATATAAGCTGGCTCATGGAAAAACGCTTTGATATATTTTCCCAAATTCCAGAGAATGAAGATACAAAAGAAACCATAACCTATCATGATCCCTGCCATCTTAAAAAATCCCTTGGAGTGTTTGAAGAACCGCGCCAGGTTATTCTTGCCTCCAACAGTGAATTAAGAGAGATGGCAGAGAGTGACACATGCTGCGGCATGGGAGGAAGCTTTAATCTAAAATATTATGATATCTCTTCCAAAATTGGTTTGCAAAAGGCAAAAAATATTATTGATACAAAATGTTCAATTGTGGCAACTTCATGCCCTGCCTGCATTATGCAGATTTCTGATATGCTTGCACAACTGAATCATTCCATCCATGTCAAGCATCCAGTTCAGATTTATGCAAGGGCTCTCAGAACCTTTTCAACAGAATCAGACAAATCCCACCAGAATCTGACTTCCTGAGCCGTCAACTGCTTTTGAACAAACTTCAGGATTTATAATAACCTGGTTTCTCACCTTTAGGTTAAAGGTCACACGTAAACAGTAGGATCTTTAATGCCGGCACCTTTAAATCCTTTTATTCTGTGAAGGCATGAATCGCATCTGCCACAGGATCTGCCCTTTAAATCAGGGTCATAGCATGAAATCGTCAAGGAGTAGTCCACTCCCAGCTCACTGCCGGTTTTAATGATTTGTGCTTTGGAAAGATTAATCAGGGGTGTTTCAATTTTTAAAACAGCTTCTTTTGTAACCCCGGTTTTTGTTGCAAGATTTGCCATTTTTTCAAAGGCATTAATAAATTCCGGTCTGCAGTCGGGATAACCTGAATAGTCCACAGCAGTAACACCAATATAAATAGATTCAGCCTTTAATACTTCTGCCCAGCCAAGAGCATATGAAAGAAAAATAGTATTTCTTGCCGGGACATAGGTAATGGGAATCTCTTTTTGCTTCTCAATCTCTTCAACAGATTCATGCTTGGGCACATCGATTGCATCGGTTAAAGCAGAGTTGCCAAACTGCCTTAAATCAATATCAATGATTTTATGCTCCTTGGCTCCAAGGGATTGTGCTATTTTTACAGAGGCTTCAAGTTCAATGGAGTGTCTCTGTCCATATCTGAAACTTAAACTGTAAATCTCTCTGCCCTTTGATTTTGCAATGGCCATGGCAGTTGTGGAATCAAT
>JBDLIV010000060.1:0-8672 GCA_039714675.1 Thermodesulfobacteriota bacterium | reverse complement strand
AATAAATTTGGTTACGAACGGATTGCAATGGAGTGCTCGGCTTCCTTTGCCAGAATAGTTGGTTTTCTGCCCGACCGCATTGATGATTTAAAAACAGCAGTGTCTGAAGCGTGTCTGAATGCCATGGAACATGGTAACAAAAGTCATCCGGACACAAGGGTTGTTGTCAATATGCAATACCGGGATAATGTTTTCAGTATCACTGTCAAGGACCATGGCGATGGCATTCAGAAACTTCCGGACTACATTGAAAATCCTGATATAAATAAAAAAATTGAAAATCTGCAAACTCCAAGAGGCTTGGGATTGTTTTTAATTAAACAATTAGTGGATCAAGTGGAATTTAATAAGATGACTGATGAGGGGCATATGGTAAGGATGGTTTTAAAATTAACCGGGTGAAGCACATGCCGTTTAAAAAAAGTTATCTAAACAAACTTTATAAAGCACAGGACAACTATGAGTCAAAAAACTGAAATAAGTCTTGAAAAGCAGGGGGATATAATGGTCTTTGACATACAAAAAGATGTTACGGCCCTTTCCGACGCGATTTTCAGCAAAGCCTATCAAGATGCCGACAACCAGGGAACTAAAAAAATACTGTTGAAATTTTATGAAGATGCCTATATCAACAGCGGTGGTATTGCAATACTGATCCAGCTTCTGGCCAAAACCAGAAAAAACAACCAGTCGATCTGCATTGTCGGCCTTTCAGAACATTTCAAAAAGATATTTAATATGGTTGGCATAACCAAATTTGCCAAAATTTACACTACCATGGATGACGCCATGGATGACCTTGCCGGATAATTTTAACTCTTCCTATAAGAGGGAGTGATCATAATGGAACAATTATTTTTATGCTATATTTTTAAAGGACTTTCAGAGTCACAATTTCAACTTCTGTCAGAAATCACAAAAGAAGAACATATCCCAAAAGGAGAGGTTCTGATACGCGAAGATCAAAAAGCTGAAGCATTGTTTATTTTAAAAGAGGGCAAAGTTGAGTTGCTGACATCTGTTAATGACAGCTTTGAACTTCCCATTGCCATTTTGAGGAACCCGGGAGATTGTGTTGGAATGTCATCTTTTGTTGCTCCCTATAAATACAGCCTTTCTGCACGATGTGTTAAAGACGCCCAAATACTCATTATCAAACAGACCGCGCTTGAAAAACTGATGCAAAAAGACCACAAACTTGGCTGCATCATGATGAAAAATATTGCCCAGCACCTGCTTGCCCGACTCAAGGAAACCCGGCAGGAAATGAGAATTCATTTCAAGACCTTCTTTCAATCCATGCATCCTTGAAGAACGGAGAATTGTATCATGGCGCTTGAAAATGAATTAGAAAAACTTAGAACGTCTCTTCAGCAGGCAGAAAACATCCAAACCGAACTGGACCGGCGAGTCTATTATTTGAGGACACTTTATGATGTAAGTAAAGACTTATTCGCAAGCGTTGACTATGATACTATTTTAAAAAATTTTTTGTTGATGACCATGGGTAATTTTGGTGTTAGTGAGGGGTTTATTCTCACTTTGGATTCTTCTTTACAAAAAATAGATGGTTTTTCATCCATTGGGTTTCCAAAAGAGGATGAAAAACTGGTGTATAATAATGGAAAACAGATCATTCTTTGTTTTAATACAGACAAAGCTGTACAAAATGTCAGTGACTTAAAAAACAGAGGTTTGATTCCTATTTCCCTGGCTTTTGCAGTTCCTTTTAAAATTGGTCAAGATTGCAGAGGACTGATAGGATTAGGGTCTAAACTTATCGGTGAACCCTATAACAGGGATGACGAAGAGCTTTTGGATACCCTTATCAACAATTTGGTTATTGCCTTGAAAAACGCTAAATCCTTTCAGGAGATTAAATCTCTTAACAAGAATCTTCAAGATAAGAATATTCAATTGGAAACTGCTTTGAACCAGCTTCAAGAATCCATGAGAAAGGTTGAAATTCTTGAAAGCGTGAAAGAAAATTTAAGTAAATTTGTTCCTGTCACTGTTTCCAGGATGATAGAAAAAGCTCCCATAGGAGGTGTTCCTGAAAGAAAAAGACAGGACCTTTCCGTGCTGTTTGCCGATATTGAGGGATATACCAGGCTGTGTGAAAAACTTGGCAGCAAAGAAACAGGCGAAATTATTGAAAAACACTTTTCTGCCTTTATGGATGCCATTTATGTCAACAATGGAGATGTGAATGAAACTGCAGGTGACGGATTGATGGTGCTTTTTTTAAATGAGGATAAAAAGACTAATGCGATTGAAGCTGTCCGGGCAGCACAGGCAATAAGAGAAAAGGCAATTAGTATTTTTAAAGATTGCTCTGCATTGTACAGGCCTCTGGATATAAATATGGGCATCAATTCGGGCAAAGCCCTTGTTGGTGCGGCAAGATTTGAAACATATTCCGGTTCCCGATGGACCTATACTGCAACAGGAAATCTGACGAATATAGCAGCCAGGATCGGAGCCAAAGCAACCAGAGGAAGCATATTTCTATCAGCAACTACTGCCGGCAGGGTGGAAAATCATTTTCCCCTTGAATACACCGGCAAGTTCAATTTAAAAAATGTTTCAAAGGAAATAGAGATTTTTAAACTTTAGGAAATCGTAAATTATCTATTGACATGGGTTGGTTTTAATCCTATTGAAATAGTCAGGCTGTGTAGATAAGTTCAATAATAATATCTTATTATGGTTTATTATGAGTCTGACAGGTAAAATAAAACAAAAATATGCCTCCTTAGAAAATGAGACTGTTTTTTGTCTTGTCGGGGAAAAAAGATGTAAAAATGAACTGATTGCCTCTCACCTCTATCATGAATTCGGTAATGAATGCTTGATTTTCAAAAATATTAATATGTTACTGAAAAATTCTAACCAGAGCAGATTAGTTTTGCTGGATTGGCCAAGTAAAAATCTGGAAAAAATGATAGTTGAATTGGCAGCGTATAATGCCCAAAAAAAAACAGACAATCCTGTTGTCCTGCATAGTGTGCCGCCCAAACATAAATTTTCAAAAAAAACTATTTCCAAAGGAATTCATGGGGTGTTTTATCAACATGATACACTTAAAAATTTTACAAAAGGAGTACTTGCAGTATTGAACGGAGAATTGTGGTTTCCCAGAGAAACAATGGATAGGTATATGCGCGATGGAATTGAAAACACTCCGTCTGGAACAAGTGCTGCTGACAAATTAACTCCGAGACAGGTTGAGATCTTGTCAATGATTGCTGTTGGGCAGACCAATAAAGAAATTTCAGAAAAACTTTATATCAGTCCAAATACCGTCAAAAATCACCTGTATACTATTTTTAAAAAAATTAATGTAACCAACAGGATTCACGCATCTCTCTGGGCTGCGGTCAATTTGTAGCAAAATAATTTGATTCTTTATAAAATTCAATTGAGTTGAAGCATTAATAAACAGCAAAGAGAAAATAATGCTTGAAATTTCTATGCTGTTATCCTATTTCCTAACAAAGGGCTGTTTTGATAGATCTGGATTAACTATTTTAAATTATGGCTGAATCATCAAATACTTTAGGGAAAATAATGGTTGAATCTGATAACTTCAATAGAGTTATTGCCTGTCATGGCTGCGGGCAGGTGGTTCAAATCCCTGATATGCCGGATAAAACAACTGCCAAATGTTTTCGCTGCGGTTCCAGGCTCTTTCGCAAGCTGCCTGACAGTGTTGACAGAACCCTGGCCCTTGCATTTACATCTCTCATACTTTTTATTGTTACAAATATATATCCATTTCTTGCCATGCGTATTGAAGGATTCATACAGGAGAGCAACCTGATTACAGGTATTGTAAGATTGTATCTTCAGGGAATGCCGGGACTTGCTCTGCTTGTACTGCTTACAGTATTGATACTGCCACTGTTGCAGATAGCAGGTCTGATTTATATTTATCTTCCTTTGAAACTGGGGTTTCTCCCCTGGAAAACTGCCCAGGTTTTTCGTTTCATACGATTTATGCAGCCCTGGACAATGATGGAAATCTATATGCTTGGTATCCTAATTGCAATGGTCAAGCTGGCTAAAATGGCTACTATAATACCCGGGCTTGCTTCAGGCACTTTTTTGCTGTTAATCTTTATTTTAGCTGCAGCTATTTCAGGCCTGAACCCGGAAGATATCTGGAAACGAATTCCCATTAAAAAAGAGAAACCTGAGGCAGATAATAAAAAAAAGACAACTCTTGTGGGATGCCACAGCTGTTCACTGTTATGCAGACAACCTGTTCTGGATAACAACTATATCTGTCCCCGCTGCAAAGCTCCACTGCATATTCGTAAAACCAACAGCATCCACAGAACCTGGGCTCTGGTTATTGCTTCGGTTATTATCTATTTTCCTGCCAATATATTTCCCATTACTTTGACAAGTGCAGTTGGCCATGAGTCGGCAGATACTATTTTAAGCGGTGTTATCTATTTTCTCTTCTCAGGATCATGGCATATTGCAATAGTAATTTTTGTTGCCAGCGTTATTGTACCATTAATGAAACTGATAATATTGTTTTATCTTTTAATATCAATTCATAGAAAATCAATAAAAAAACCTGTAGACAGGACCCGTCTCTACCATATTACTGAAGCAGTCGGGCGGTGGTCCATGGTTGATGTATATGTCGTGACCATATTGGTATCTCTTGTTCACTTGGGGCCTCTGGCCAATGTCGCTGCCGGCCCGGCTGCAGTCTATTTTGCCGGAGTAGTAGTGATAACCATGCTGGCTGCTGAAACTTTTGATCCACGTTTAATCTGGGATGCAATGGAGGAGTCTGATGAACACAAATGAAGAACAAATAGGGAACTCGACCACACTGCCCCATGCCATAATCCAGAAGAAAAAAGGAATCTCCTTTGTCTGGATTGTTCCTTTTGTGGCTGTTATTATTGCTGCTGGACTTGTCTATAAAACTTATTCTGAAAAAGGTCCGACAATCACAATCACCTTTAACTCTGCAGAAGGCCTTGAAGCCGGTAAAACTAATATTAAACACAAAAATGTTGTCATTGGCAAGGTCACAGCAATCGATCTTAATCCTGACTTAAAAGGTGTCAAAATTACTGCAGAGCTTGACAAAGGCACAAAAGAGTATCTTAATGAAAAAACAAATTTCTGGGTGGTGCGCGCCAGATTTTCCGGAGGTATGGCCAGCGGTCTTGGAACTCTTTTTTCAGGCAGCTATATTTCTATGGACCCGGGTATAGAAGGTGCATTTAAAAAAAAATTTAAAGGTCTTGAAATACCGCCTGTGATCACCTCCCGGGAGCAGGGACGACATTTTCAATTACAAGCCCCCCAGCTTGGATCTCTTACACATGGCTCTCCAATATATTTTAAAGGTATCAAGGTCGGTCAAGTGGTGGGATATGAATTTTCAGACCAGAACAAAGATCTGGATATTACAATTTTTATTGATGCACCCTATGATCGTAATATTTTTGATACCACCCGTTTCTGGTTTGCAAGCGGACTGGATATGGTTCTTGATGCAGATGGCGTGCGGGTTGACACCCAGTCCTTTGTTTCCATGATGATTGGCGGTCTGGCCTTTGCCAATCCAGATAAAAAATTGAAGGGCTCTCCTGCTGAAGAGGGATATATGTTTCCTCTTTATGACTCCAGGAAAGATGCCATGGCCAAAAAATATGCCCTTAAAGATTATTATCTGTTAAAATTTGATCACTCTGTGCGGGGCCTTTCAATTGGAGCATATGTGGAATTCAGAGGATTCCCCTTTGGTCGTGTTGTGGATATTGGAATTGAAGCTGATTGGGAGAGCAATGAAACAAAAATTGTTGTCAAAATTGAAGTTGAGCCTGAACGTCTCAGACAATTTACAAAAGATAATGACACGCCTGCAAATGCCCTTGAAATGATGGTGAGCAAGGGACTGCGTGCCCAGCTTCAAACCGGAAATCTTATCACAGGCAGTCTGTTTGTGGCATTAGATATATTTGAAACTGCCAAACCTGCTTTCATAGTGATGCATGATGATATTATCGAGCTTCCAACAATCCCTGCATCTCTTGATGAAATAACCAGCAATGTGACAGCTCTTTTAGCCAATCTTTCAAAAATACCTGTAGAAGAAATCGTATCAGCACTATTAAACACCATTAACAGTCTCGATGAAACCAGCAGAAGTTTCAAAAATGCAGGAGATGGTATTAACAAAATTGTTACTTCTGATTCTCTAAAAAAATCTATAAATTCTCTTAACCAGAGCATGAAGCATATACAAGGTCTAACATCTGAACTTGAACAAGATCTGCCTGCTGCCATAGATTCTATATCAGAACAAACTGTTACTACACTTAGTGAAATTGAACAACTCACAGCTTCAGATTCCTCCGTTGTTTTTGAGTTAAGGCAGGCATTAACTCAATTTAAAAAAGCTGCTCAATCCATAAGAGAATTGACTAACTATTTAGAACGACATCCTGAAGCCTTGCTTCAAGGGAAAGGAAAAGAGTAATAATGATTAAAAGAGATTTTTATTTAACCACCCTGTTAATAATTTTCTCAGGTATTATGTGTGGATGCATTGGTGGAACTACACAAAAATCAGTGTACTATGTCTTTAATCCTGTCAAGGAACCTATAACAGCAGACTCTCCCATGGCATCCAGGGGCCTTGGTGTTGGACCCATTAACCTGCCGGATTTTTTAGATGGCCCCCAGATTGTCACACGCCAGGAAGAAAATTTATTGAACATTAATGAATTTCACCGCTGGGCAGATTCTCTTAAAGCACAGATAACAGACACCCTGGTTGATAACCTCTCAGCCATGTTAAACACACCCAATGTAGTAGTGTTTCCCTGGGAAAGACCATTTATCCCCGAGTACCAGCTCTATATTGATTTTAGACAATTTGAGGGAAAAACAGCAGACTCGATTACTTTAGAGGCTGTCTGGTCAATAGTTGATACCAATGATAGTAAAAGGTTGTTAACAAAACGAACTTTCCTTGTTGAATCCACCCATGGTGAAGGATATAAGGCTTATGTGACTGCCATGAATCTTGCCCTTGAAAAGCTCTGCAGAGAGATTGCTGATGGTGTTGTTGGAGTATTTCCTTAATGATTTAGAGTTTTCTTTATTGCTTGAGTTTTTAGTTTTCCTGCTTTGATAATAATTCTATATGCGATATAGTATTTGTATATGTTGCTGACATACTGAACAGTCTCTCTCCCTATCCTTCTGGCAGCGATAACCTCTACATTGCGAAACCATATATTCGGATTAAGTCCCATTTTTTGAGCCTCATTGCGCAGCCTTGCAATTCTGGCTGGACCAGCGTTATAGCTGGCAAAAGCAAAAAGCTCCTTATTCAGCTTATCCATGGGCTCTTTGTCGTAATATCGGTTGATGATAAAGCGAAGGTATTTTATCCCGGCATGAATATTGTTTTCAATTTCATTGATATTGGTAATATTCACGTTTTTATCTGCAGCCGTGGACGGCATGAGCTGCATGACTCCAATTGCACCGACATGGCTGCGCTTGCTCTGGTCGATGCGGGATTCCTGGTAGGCCAGCGCCGTCACCATCAGCCAATCAAAATCATAGGTCTTGGAATATTTTTGAAACAATTCTATGGCTTCATTAAATCTTTGCAGCTCCTTTATTCCAAGCGAGTTATTCACCCATCTGGTATTTTCCAAATACCGATTAAAAAGGATATTCCCCATCAACGTTCCTTTTTTATGTGATTTCATGAATGAGCTGAGAATATTTTTAAATTTTGGACAATTTTTTCGCAATGCCCAGGTGATTTGTCCGCCACTGCGAATTTTAATATCAGGGTGCAGTGTAATATTATTGAAAATCTGTGACCAAAATCGTCCTTTATGGCTGTCTATAAAAATCATTGGTATCAAATCAGCATTCAGCATCTCCAGAAGATCCTCATCCTCCAGATATTCATCTGCCAGTACAAGCTTTATCGGCTTTTTACCAATTTTTTTAAATTCAGCATTGACCCGTTTGAGGCTCTCATAATAGCTGCTCGAAGCCCTGACATAAACTTCTTTGCCGGCAAGATCATTGAGTGTTCTTATGGAAGCGGTTTTCTGTCCGGTAACAAGGATTTCATCAACATCTTTTAAATAAGGATCTGAAAAATCAACCTGCTTTTGCCGCTCTGGTGTAATGGTGATATTACCGGCTGCAATATCTCCCAACCCTTCTGTCAAAGCCGGCAGGAGCCTGTCCCTGGCTGTGGGAATGACCACAATGTGTATTTTTAAAGTTTTTGTGTTAAGCTTTTTATTTATATATTTTTCAAATTCTTTGATAAGCTCATATTCAAGACCGCGTTGATCCACGCCGTCAAGAAAGTAGGATGTTTTACTATAGGGAATCAGCGCCCGAATAACACGCCTTTTTGACATCCCGTCAAAATCACCGGCCCAGTGTTTGTCAAGTCGTAGAGGCTCTGCAAAGGAGTGAGTTGCTGTTACATTAAACACACTAAAAGTAAAAACAGATGTGATCAAATAAAAGAGACAAAAGGAACCATACCTCCAGTTTTTTATAAAGAGTCTCAAAACTCTCTCCTGTAGAATATCGTAAGTTCAATTTTTAGTTAAATAATGGTATCAGAATTATCAAACCATGACAAACAGAGT
>JBDLIV010000059.1:0-8689 GCA_039714675.1 Thermodesulfobacteriota bacterium | reverse complement strand
AACCAGTATTTTACCGAAATGACCACAGCTGTAAAGGCAAACAGGGGGATTATATTACAATATGTAGGAGATGAAATCATGGCTGCTTTTGGAGCACCTGTGGGTTTTGATGACCACCCTGATATGGCTGTAAAAGCAGCTTTGGAAATGAGAAAACAGTTGGATGCTCTTAACATACAACTTGAAGAACAGGGTTTTCAACCATTGGCCCATGGAATCGGCATCCACTCCGGTGCAGTACTGGCCGGCAATATAGGAAGTGAAGAGCGAATGTCCTATGCCCTTGTTGGAGACACTGTAAATTCAGCTTCCCGAATTGAAGGTTTAACTAAAGAGTATGGATGTGATGTCATACTAAGCCAGACCACTTTTAATCTTCTTACCGGATACTATGATACTGAGCAGCTTGGCCAGGTACAAGTCAAAGGAAAGAAAAACAAACTTATTATACATAAATTATTATGAACTACCCTTTGTTAATATCATTGCCCCATTGTTCTTAAAAGGTTCCAGATAAATTTATTTCTGATTTTGCATTGAGTAGAGACTAAATCCTGGAATCCGAAGATTATTTAAAGAATTTGCAGACTATTTTTTTTGAATTTTTCTATGCAGATGTCGTATACGGCTGCTTAAAACTTTGCATATCTTCAGAGCAATTCTAGGATATTCCAATACAGTTTCATTGAATTCCTGTTGATGAAGAATTAAAAAGCGGGATGCTTTAGTTGTTCTTATAGTTGCCGATCTTGTCTCATTTTCAAGCAATGCCATCTCTCCAAAGGAATCTCCGGATTTAATTTTATCAAGGAACAGCTCTTCGCCATCTGGCAACTCCTTTATAACTTCAACCTGGCCATTTATAATCAGAAAGACCGTTTCTCCTAAATTTCCCTGTTTAATAACTATTCGATCCTCAGGATACTCCAGCTCTTTTGTAACTGCAGCAATGGCAGCAAGCTCTGCTGCAGAGAGATCAGAAAACATATCAATTTCTTTTAAAAGAAGTAATTTTTCACCAAGGGGTATTTCGGTTGATTCAATTCTCTGGGGATCTTTGGACTCTTCTCTCTTTTTTAGAATCATTTGAACTTCCTTTAAAATATTTTTATTAAATGAATTCTGCAGGTCATTTAGTATATCATTTCCTTCAAAAAAAGAAGGTTCATCAGAAGCAAGGCTGAGACCCATTAAAACATCAACCCAGTCTTCAGATGTGATTAAATTTGTAAAAACATCCTGGCCATTTGAATCAAATTTCGGTATTTTAGCAACATTTTTACCTTCTGCAAGGGCAACATCAGGTGTAGGGCTTTCCAGGAGCGGAAGCATGGTATTGAATAGTTTTTTATCCATAATATCGCTTAAAAGTTCTATGGCATTAGCCCTCTGTTTTGTGTCAGGAGAAAAAATTCCTCTCCATGCAGCCTTCATTCTTCCTGTCTTATCATTAATTGCAAGAACACGAATAATATTTTCCAGTCCAAGTTCTTTTTGCTGAACCATGTGTTCCATTGTCAAATTCTTCATGGATGACTCAGGCCAATTTTTTAGATTTTCACTCATGGCAAGATAGGAATAACATTTATTCAGATTTTCTTTTGCAAACATGAAAATATCAAATTCTTTAATTTCGAGAATTTCCAAGAGTTCAAACAGTCCTTTACGGATACGGGTGCCGGGCAGTCCCAGTGACTCGATTAAAAGTTTATTATTCTGGTATTCTGACTTCTTAATCTTCTCTTTGGCTAACTCATGTATTTCATATGAGTAATCACCCAAAAGAAGAACAACTTTTTTCAATGAAAAATCATCGGTAATCTCCAGGGCGTCAAGGGCAGCCAGTCTGGTATCTTTTGATTCATAAGAGAGATAAGAATAGATCACACTGTTCAACTCCCTTGCTCTCAAACGGGAGAGTGCAATTATGATATCCGGTATGATGGGATCAATTTCACGCTCTTTAAGTATTGTCAAAAGGGTATCTATATATTCTCTTTTTCGGGTCAGTCCTGCGCTTATAATGCCAGACTGCCTCTCTTTTATATTATCAGTGTTAAGCCATATATCAATCATCTCTCCATATTTATCAGGATTATTGGAATTCAGGCAGGCCACAGCAAACCCCCTGACAACAGGGTGGGGATTATCAACATAAATGGTCAAATCCATATCTTTGTCTATATTAAAGCCGTATTGTGACATGATTTTCAGGATGGCAATAGTAACCTCTGGTTTTTCAGGGTCAAGTGCAGGTATAAGTTCTTTTATTGCATTCTCCTTGAACTCTGAAGAGAGCATTTTGATCAAGGCAACTTTTGTATCATCATCCTGATATTCAAGGGTTTTTATAATATTTTTATCAAGGCTGTCAGTGGAAAAATTATTTAATAGCTTAGCATACCAGATGGCATCCTTTCCCCTTGCAGCCAGGAATGACTCTTCCATTTCTATTACGATATTGCCTGCTTTAAATATATGGGCCAGTTCTTCTTTTTCCAGGCTCTTAACATCCAGCATATTTTGGGAAATCAGATCCTTTAAAATTTTTGCATATTTTGATTTTAATATTATGGGAGCTGCAATCCAGGCCAGTACAAAAGGCAGGGCAACAAGGGTCAGATACCGCGGGTGGATGAAATTTACAGAGATAAGAATAAGGCCTGATCCTGCAAACTTGGCTGTCCTTACAACACTGCCCCTTAAAAACGTTCGTATCATGCCACGGTAAGATTCCGGAAACAGACCCATTAATATGTTACTGACCGGCGTATTAATGGTAGTACGAATAATATTTATGGACGTTCTGGCATAAATTGCTGAAAACACATTAAAACTGAACAGAAAACCAAAAAAGGCAATCATATAATTAAAGGGGTGGAACATCAAAGCAACCGGTAAACCCCATCTGCCGTAAATTCTTCCCACAAACAGAAGTATAATTAAGCTGATCACATAGGTCACGCCCCTGAAATAACCGAAAAACTGGATCATTAGGGTTTCAGTTGCAAACTGGTCATTAATGGCATAGTTAAACTGATAGTTCAGGATAGGGATAACTACATTGGGCATAAATGTTAAAACCAGAACAATTTTAATTAACATAGAATCTTTAATTAAGGGCAGAACATTCTTAAACTCCTGGATCATGGATGTTTTCTTTTTTTCTGTGGATCCTGCTTTTTCAGGAAAAATAAGGGTTGGAAAACTTCGTCCCATGCCCTGAACAATAACAACACCTAAAAGCGTTGTACATAGATAGAGATAGAGTAAGTTGTCAAGTGGAAAAGTTGTTGCAAAATATGGAGTTCCAAAGCTTCCGAGAATAAGCCCCACTACTCCTCCGGCAGTGAGTAAGGGGAAAATACGCTTGGACTGCCTTGTATTAAACAGATCGTTGCACATGTTCCAGAACAGCAATGCCTGTAACAGTTCAAACTGGCTTTTCAGCATAAAAAGAGCAGGATATAAAATATCCATCCCTGTGGGGATAAGCAGCCTGATTACAGTAACAATTATACCACTGAAGATGAAAACATATGATAAAAGTTTTGCTCCTGGCATTTTACCTATAAAGGTAGATAAAAGGCCTATAATAAAAAAGGTTGCCACATCATTTAGCATGTTGACTATGGGAAGGTATTCAACACCATAACGCTTTAAAAATGCAGTCTCTGCATAATTATTGAGAATAACTCCCGAACTGCGGATAACAAACAGCAGTGCAGCCGTCCATAACAAAAGGCTGATTTCATCTTCATATACCTTTAAAAGACCAAGAAGTTTTTTCCCCATCAATCAGCCTCAAAGACAAGTCTAAAGCCGGTTGTCTGGAATTTTGAAGAAGGATGGGCAAAGGCTCTGTTGGCACTTCTAAGAGAAACTTCATACTTGTACCAGCTGCCGCCGCGTCTGATTCTGGTTAGATCCTTTAGTGTATCAGTACCAGTGCTTAAATATTCCCGGTATTTATCAGAACACCACTCCCATACATTACCATGCATATCATAAAATCCCCATGGATTAGGAGGGAAACTCTTAACCGGTGCCGGCATGTCCGAGTGCAGTCTCATTGATTTATAAAAAATTACACAGTCGGAAGCTTTTTTTTTGTTGTTCTGATACATGGCCTTGGAACAATCTATTGTCTCACCCCAGCTATAGGCTGTTTTGGTACCGGCTCTGCAAGCATATTCCCATTCCGCTTCACTCGGCAGACGGTATCTGCCTTTATCAATTTTATTTAGCTTATTTAGTTTTTCAATGAAGTCTTCACTATCATGAAAAGAGACTTTTGTAACAGGCGTGTTGTCTTGGCCTTTTTTTCTGCCAAATAATTTACGTCCCATAACAGCTTTCCACTGTTTTAAGGTTACCTCTGTTGTCTGGAGATAATATGCTTTTACAATATTTACTTTATGCTGAACTTCATTTTTGTCACGGTATGGTTCATCTCTGGGGCTGCCCATTACAAAAGAGCCGGGTTGTACCAGAATAAACTCCATACCGAGGTGGTTGATAAATTTTTTTTCAAGGGATAATCCAGTAGCTGCAAAAATAAATAAAAAGATAAACAAGAAAAGAAAAAAGTATAAGAGTTTTTTTTTGAGCTTTATATAAGAGAAGGAATTCATAATTTTTTCAACCTCCTTTTGTATTAAAACATCATTTATCAATAATATTTTATCACCAATCACCATTAAACAAAAGCATTGAATAATGTATTAAAATGTTGTTAATTTGCTCCTTGTTCCATCCATTTTTTTAAAATAGCTTTATCATTTTGTTTCATGGATGTTATCCTTAATAATTTTTCATCTTTTTCCATCTCTACTTCTGAAGAGATGGTTTTAACATAAATGTTCTCAAAACAGTGTGCATCTAAACAAAAATCAAACTTTATTTTTAAATCCGTAAATGGTTCCAGACTTGAAGATATTTTAGCCACTATTTCATGATCATTTATTGAAATGGTCTCCCCCATTATTGGCATGTCATCTATCTTTTTGTCATTTATCTTCCAGCATTGAAATGAGAGTTTTATTCCAAGAGTGTTTTTCTTTATTGCAGGAGAAACTAGAGCTACATCAAAGCCAGCTTTAATGGATTTAACAGAGTAGAAAACAAGAGGGTGTTTCATACCTTTCATCATGACATTCTGAGGTAAATCTGCTTTAATTTTATCTTTAACAAGTGTTTGGGTTGATTCTCCTATAAGAACCTGACCTCCGATTGAATTGGATTCTATTCTGGCGGCGGTATTAACGGCAGCACCCACTATGCCGTATTTCATTCTAAGGTCTGAACCTATATTTCCCACAATGACACTTCCTGTATTGATACCAATACCCATTTCAAGGGATGGATACCCCTGCTCTTCAATTTCAATATTCAAATCTGCAAGACTGTTCTGCATTTCAATGGCACAGGCTATTGCACGTTCAGGATCATCCTTATGGCTTTCAGGCGCTCCAAAAACAACTAACAGGGCATCACCGATTATCTCATCTATGGTTCCGTCATATTTATGGATGATCTTTGACATCCTTTCAAGATATTGATTCAAAAGATCAACCATTTCGCCTGGATCCCTTGATTCGGACAAGCTTGTAAACCCACGTAAATCAGACATTAATACGGTTATGGTTTTTCTGGTGCCCCCGATTTCCTGTCCCTGGGGTGATTCAAGTATCTCATCAACCACTTTGCTGGAAAGATAACGCCCAAAGGTATCCCTTATGAAGTTAACCAGCTGTAATCGTTCTTCGGAAACATTAAGAATAGTTTTAAGCATTTTTGATCTTGAGCTCACAATGGTCTGAATTTCATGGGGAGAATTCTCAGGAAGAACAACCTGGTCAGCAGTGGAAATATCATTTTGAATCTTTTTGTTTGCAGATGCAATGATTTCAAGAGGAGTAATAATTTTTTGAGTTAGAAACTTTTTTAAGGTCACCATCATAAATATAATAATAATGGTCACAAGAACTATAATTCTTATGCTGTACCAGAACAGCTCCAGAGCAGTAGCATCTGCGGTCAGCCATCTGTATCCAAGAGAATAGACAAGCAGCACCCCTTCAATAAAAAGAATACGCCAGAAAACTCCCATTAGCAGGATTTCTCTAACACTCTTTTGTTCAGCCTTTTTTTTATTACCCATTATCATCAGGTTGCGCAGTTTAATATTGTCATTTTATTAATCACCTGTTTATTGGAATAACAGTCGAAAAAGGTTAACAATCCTTACAAAAAATCACTGATCCTAAATACTGACTAACAACTTATCATATTAATTTAGAGTTTCAAACTCTTCTATGGCGGCAATTAATTTTTTTGATTGTTCAGTGTCATATCATTTATAATTTTTTTGTTCACCTCTCCTTGCAACTTCTTAACAAATTAATATTTTGATGTTTTTTTATTTAAATTGCTGATCAAATCAAAAACAGACTGCCTTAATTCCTCGATGGATAAATCTTTAAATTCATCATATGGAATTGGTCTGCCAATATTTACTTGCACCTCTCCAGGGTTTATAATCAAATCTCCCTTTTGATGATAATCAAACAACCCGGTGATGGCAAAGGGTAAAATGTCAGCTTTAGCTCCCTTAGCAAGATGAAATGGTCCTTTTTTAAAGGAGGCAATTTCTCCTGTTAAAGTTCTATGACCTTCAGGTAATATAGCAATACTCACCCCTGATAGTAATCTTTTTCTTGCTGTTTCAAGACTTGAAACAGCACTCTTTAAATTATCTCTTTGTATTGGGATACACCCCCATTTACGAATCAGATATCCCCAAACAGGTACTTTAAAATGGTAGGCTGCTTCCACGCCGACAAAACATAGAGGAATAGCAACTGGGACAACAAAAATATCAAAAAGACTTTGATGATTTCCCATTATAAGATAAGTTTTCTCAGAACCAATATTTTCCCTTCCTGTTACAAAAAGTTTTATCCCCATGATTCTGATCAAAACAGTAAATAAGAATCTTGCAATTTGAAATGTAGTTTTTTTGGAAAACAAAAACAGGCATACAACAAGAATAAGAGATGAAAACAGAAAAAACAGACCACCTGTGAACCACAGCCATATGGAAACTATCTTTTTCAATTATAGATACCTTATCATTTTGTGATGCACTTTAATCCTTGTTGGTGTGGTTCCAAACAATTCACCATCAGGCAATAAAGCTTTATCAGGCCATGTTTTGACTTTTGCAGTTTTTGCTCTAAAATGTCTTACAGCAGGATTAGTGGTATGAGTTCCCTTAAAAATTTTGGGCAGTGCTGACAAAAGACTAATTCGGGATAATTTACCAGCCACTATTATATCCATAAACCCGTCATCAATTTTAGCATCAGGAGCCATGAGCATATTGCCTCCGGTAAAACGTGAATTGCAAAACTCAACAAAACAATTTTCCCCATTTATCATTTTCCCGTCAATTTCAAGTTCCATATAGTGAAACTTTAGTTTGATAGCTCTGTAAAAAACACCAATGATATAGGAAAAATCTTTGAAACATTTGAATTTCTGAGCTGTTTTTGCAACATCCGTTACAAATCCAAAACCTGCAAGATTAACAAAATAAAATTTTTTCTCTGCTTGTGTAAAAGTGCAGACATCAACCCATTTGGGATTATTGTTAAGAATAGAACGAATGCCGTCATTATAATTATGGATATTTAAATCCATGGCAAATGAATTTCCTGAACCAACAGGAATGATACCAAGGGGTGGAAGTTGCTCTGCTTTAAAACTTGCTAATAATCCATTTAATACATGAAAATTAGTTCCATCCCCACCAACAGCAATAATGGCATCATAATTTTTAATTTCAAGTTCAGAAGTGATTTTGACAATATGTTCATGATAAAGGGAGATATAGGTATGATATTCAATATTGTGTGCCAGTAATCGATTTTCAATTTCTGACAAGAGTTTGTCACCCTTTCTCCCGCCAGCTTCAGGATTTACTATTAATGCAATTTTCATAAGAATTCTTTCGTTTTTACAAAAATGATGAATTCAAACCACAATGCTTTACTGCACTTTTATCCAATAAATTTCCAAGCTCCCCTTCCCTCTTGGGGAAAAACCCAAAAGATTTTTTCCACACTTCTTCATCTTCCATGCAAAAATAGACCAATATATTGGGATCATATTCTTTTATAGTATCAATAATTGTCTTGTATAATTTAATTCTTAGAGGTTTAAAATATCTCATTTTATTATCAAGGCCAAGAATAAATTCACCATAGCAGATTGTTGAATTTTTAAATCTTTTTTCAATGACTTGTTTTAATTTTGGCATAAACCTGAAAGAACCAATACTTATCCAGACAATATTTTCAGGGTGTACATATTCAAAAATCTTATGTATCACCTTTTTATACTGCTCTTTACATCCATAATAAATCACCATGGGGTCAAAATGAAATGCAAGTTTGTATCCTTTTGCTTCAACACGTTTTGCAGCTTTAAGTCGTGATATAAGAGATGCTGTTCCTCTCTCCTCTGAACTTATGACATCAGGTGTATTTAAAGACCAGGCAATAACAGTTTTGCCATTGTGATCAATATTGAGTAAAGATTCAATATTAGTGGTTTTTGTTTTTAACTCCAGGAGACTATTGTTTTGTTCTGCAAATTTTTCAACAAGAAATTTTGGCTGAAGAGT
>JBDLIV010000058.1:0-8817 GCA_039714675.1 Thermodesulfobacteriota bacterium | reverse complement strand
TGCATTTAAAAAAGCGCTTGCGCTGAGTGACAGCTTTGACGAGGCTGATCACGCAAGAGAGCTGCTTGCTGAGTTGGAGAGATAAATTATCCGGAATAACTTGATAATAAAACTGCTCCTTGGTCTGTTTTTTATTTCTGCTGCTTTTGCAGGGTGCACAGGCAGTGATAAAAAAGAGGCAGCAGACAGATTTATTGAGAACGCCAGAACATTCATGGCGCAGAATAAGCCGGAAACTGCCGTTATTGAATACAAAAATGCAGTCCAGGTTGATCCAGGTAGCAGCACAGCCCTGTTTGAACTGGCTGAAGCCTATATTGCTCTCAATCAATTCAATACATCCATCAGATATTATAATCTTGCAGTTAAGGCAGATCCTGACAAGATCCTTCCCCATCTTAGGCTGGCACAGATTTATATGCAGATGGATCAGATTCTTGATGCACAAAGTGAAGTATCTATAGCTTTGAAAATTTCTCCTGATTCTGTTGAAGCATATCATATTCTATCCGATATCAAGATTCAGGAAAGAGACTTGGATGCTGCCATTGAAACACTTAACAAGGCATTATCACTGGATGATAAAAACATTAAAACATATCTTGCTCTTGCCAGGCTTTATATAGATATAAGAGAGAGAGACAAGGCTGAAACATTTTATCAAAAGGCTGTATCAGTTGATTCTGCCAGCAGAGATGCCTATATGGGGCTTGCTTCTCTCTATGCAGAAGAAGGTGAAACAGGTAAAGTTGAGCAGTTATTAAAAGAGGTCGTTAAAACACCCGGCATAAAGATGCAGAAAAATATTGACCTTGCCAGATTTTATGAACACTGGAAAAAATTTGACCTTGCGCAGGAGAAATATCAAAAGGCTGTCTCGCTTTCACCCGAGACTGTATCCCCGCTCATGAGTTTGGCTGAGTTTTATACCAGGCGTAATCAAAAAGAGAAGGCACTTGTTACAATGCAGAATGCCCTTGCCAAAAACAAGAGTACAAATTGGGTAAAGACAGGGCTGTCCCAGGTTTATCTCCATTTTGGCATGGTTGAAAAGGCAGGAGAGATTGTAGATGAGGTGTTAAGCCGCAGAAGTGATTATGTTGATGCACTCTTCCAGAAGGGGCGGGTGCTGGTGGTACAAAAAGATTTTAAACAGGCAATTGATATCTTTGACAAAGTTATTCTTTTAAATAAAATTCATGCACAAGCCTATTATTACAAGGCTCTCTGTATTGAGAAGAGCGGTGCCACTGACCGGCCTGAGCAGAAGATTTTCAGTGCTGCAGCAGGTATGCTGGATAATTCCGCTGAATTTGAAAAAGATCAGATAAAGGAAAACCTGACTGCTGCCATCACAATTGATCCTGACCTGATTAAAGCGAGAATCGGACTTTTACAGATCTATGTTCTAGAGGAAAATGCTGGAAAAGCACGTGAACAGATGGAAGAAGTTTTAAATCGACAACCTCCAAATCTGAAAATCATGTCTATGCTTGCAGACGTCAATATTTTAGAGGGCAATACTCATGAGGCTGTGAAGATACTTGAATTAATTATAAGAGAGAAGCCTGACTATGTTCAAGCCTATATCAAATTAGGCCTGCTCCAGCGCCGGGCAGGAGATACTGCCGCATCTTTGAAATATCTGAAAATAGCATACAGCAAAGATTCAGACCAGATTGACCTTGTGAAAATAATGGTTAATACATATGTAAAAGACAAACAATACAAAGCTGCACTCGATCTGATTGACACCCTCTCCATAGAAACCTCGCCTGAATCAAAACCATTTCTTGAAAACCTCAAGGGTGAAATATTCTTATACCAGGCCAGAAAAGATACTGCCATGGAGTATTTTAAAAAAGCAGTTGAGTTAGAACCGGAATATATCACTCCACATATGCATATAGCTGATTTCCATAAGCAGAAAAAAGAGTTTAATAAAGCTTTAGACAGCTATCAGAAGGTGGAGAGTTTAAAATCTGATTTTCTCCCTGCTCTCATCTCCATGGGAGTTATTTTTGATATTCAGGGTTATTATGATAAGGCTGAATCCTATTATAGAAAAGTGCTGGCAATTAATCCTGAACATCCTGATGCAGCAAACAATCTTGCTTTTATCCTTTCAGAAAATCCAGCCAGCCTTGAAGAGGCCTTTCGATTGGCCAAAAGTGCCAAACAAAAAAAACCAAAGGATGCCAATGTTCTGGATACAATAGGGTGGATTTACTACCAGAAAGGCGCCTTTCGTACTGCTCTGTCCGAACTTGAAGAGAGCCTGAATCTGAACCCTGACAGTGCACTGGCCTGTTTTCATTACGGCATGACACTCCATATGGAAAAAGAGTATGAAAAGGCGAGGAAGTATTTTAAAAAAGCATTGGATATTGACAAGAATTTTAAAAATGCTGATATCGCAGTAAAAATGTTGCATTGATTAAATCGCTATGTTCATAATATTACATTTTTTGCACAAATTATTACATTTTTTTCGCAATTTGTCTGGTAGGCTGTTTTTAACACAGAATTGATTTTGGAAAAATAGATTCTTAACCATCTCGAATAATGAGATAAAATTCTTTTTGTCAGATAAAATTTTACATTTTGCCTTACCCGGCATTGATTTTGCTTGTTATAAGACTGTAAATAAGAAATATTAATTTTTTAAAATTGGAACGGCGAAAATATAGACAACAATATAATAAAACAATTTATATCTGTAACGGGTTATGTGAAATGTTTTTTAATGTAAATACAAACATCCAGAGATAAGCAGATAAGCAGGAATAGCACATTTATGTTGACAAAACCGTCACAATATAAAACAATGTGTTTTATATTTAAACCACATTTTAAACTACATTTTGTTATTTACAGATTGTTTTGTTATTTGTTAATTTGTTGAGTAAAATTACCCTGTGTAATTTTATAATTTACTGATTTGTTAACACAACTGAAAACGGATAAAATTTATGGCAGACCCTTTTCAAACTAAAATGCCCATCAAACCAGATCAGATCCTGGACATCATTATCAGGCGAAAGTGGCTTATTCTTATACCCATCTGTATAACTCTTACATACGGTCTTTTTTATGCCCTGACTGCAGTGAAAACCTATGAAGCCTCAACCCTGATCCTGGTTCAGCCCCAGAGGGTTCCTACAAATTATGTCCGCTCTGTTGTAACCTCAACCATTAATCAGAGATTAAGCACCATCTCCCAGCAGATTTTAAGCCGCAGCAACCTGGAAAAAATCATTGATCAGTTTGGCCTGTATGAAGACAGCCCCGATATGTATCTTGAAGATAAAATTCTCAGCATGAGAAAACGGGTTCAGGTTCAAATTGAAAGGGCAAGACAAGGTGCAGAAGCATTTTCCATTGTTTTCATAGGAAGTCAGCCCCAGAGAGTGATGCGAATTGCCAACACCCTTGCCAGTTATTTCATGGATGAGAACCTGAGAGTTCGTGAAGCCCAGGCAGTTGGAACCAGTGAGTTTCTTGAATCTGAGCTTGGAAAAACAAAAAAAAGACTTGAAAGACGTGAAAAAGATCTGGCTGAATACAGAGCAAAACATCTCGGCGGGCTGCCTGATGAATTGGAAACCAATTTTCGGACACTGGACAGACTGCAGCTCCAGCTTAGCACCAAAAATGAACAGTTAAGACAGGCAAAAGAGTCTTTGAGCATGCTTGAGACTCAGATATCTCAGGCCAGAGAGATGGCTTCCCAGACTTTGGATGATCAGTTGTTTGATTTTGAAGATGAAGCAGGGTTTGCATCATCGGAAAATGAACAGAGACTTGCTGCTGCGCAAGAACAGCATGATGTGCTTTTGTTGAGATATACGGAAAAGCATCCTGATGTGGCCAAGGTTAAAAAAATCATTGAAAAATTGGAAAAAGCAATGGTAAAGGAGCAGGAAGCTCTGGAGGAAGAAAGCCATACCCTTGAAACCGGGGATGAAACATTGGGATCAGAAATGCCGAATTTTGCAGCAATGCAGCAGGAGATGCAGCAAAAGCAGATAAAAAGTGAAATCAAGAAGATCAAACAGGATATTGCAAACATTGAGCAGAATATGACAGTTTACCAGAAAAAGGTTGAAGATACTCCTAAGCGAGAGCTTGAACTTCAATCTCTGCAAAGAGACTATGCAAATATACAAAATATTTTTAACTCTCTGCTTGACAGGCAGCTTGAATCAGAAATCTCTGTTAATATGGAGAAGAAACAGAAAGGTGAACAATTTAGAATACTTGACCATGCAAGGCTTCCTGAAAAACCCATTTCACCAAATGTCAAAATGCTCTTTTTGCTCTCTGTAGTTTCAGGCCTTGGTTTTTCTGCAGGGCTGATTTTCCTTCTTGAGGGTATGAATACAGCAATAATACGCAATGAACAGATTGAAGAAGATCTGGACATGAAAATTCTTGCCATTATACCACCTTTGAAAATATCAGAGTCAAAAACGAAAAAAAATCTTCAATGGGCTGTTTTTATCTGCATGAGCCTTTACGCAGTTCTCTTTTTATCTTTTTTTGCAGTATTGAATTATAATGGCCTTGACCGGACAATCAATCTCATAAAATTAAATTTTTAATCTGGAGTTAATGATTTGGGTAAAATTTATAAAGCTTTAGAAAAAAACAGGTCAGAAAGTTTAGGATTACATTCTGATAATGAAGATAACCCTGCAGCAGAAACATTGCAGGAAGCCCATGGGATAAAAACTGATAGGGTGAACACAGACAGGGTCGAAACTGATGGAGTAGAAACTTCTGCTGAACCTGATTATGATGCAGTGCCGGAAAATATTGATCCCACACTTGTTGCCCTTGCAGCACCCAGGTCTCTTGAAGCAGAGCAGTTCAGGCTGCTGAGAAACAATATTCTTTTTCCTGAAAGCGGAAGACCTCCCAGGAGTATTATGGTTACGAGCCCCTCTCCTGAAGAAGGCAAATCATTTGTTGCTGCAAATCTGGCAGTAAGTATTGCCCAGAGTATTGATGAATATGTACTTTTAATGGACTGTGACCTTCGTAAATCAACCCTCCATGAACTATTCAAACTTCATGTTGATTACGGCCTGAGTGACTATCTTTCATCCGGCAGGACTCTCTCATCAGTTCTTAAAAAGACCTATATTGATAAATTGACAATACTGCCCGGGGGAAAAATTCCCCACAATCCTTCCGAACTGTTATCTTCCGAACAGATGAGAAGATTGCTTAACGAGGTTAAGCAGCGATACTCAGACCGCTATATTATAATTGATACTCCTCCGCCCTATATCACATCTGAGGGCAATGCCCTTGTCAGAAATGTTGATGGTATCATTCTTGTAGTCCGCAATGGGAAAACCAGGAAAAAAGATGTTGAGGATGTTATTCAGATATATGGCAAAGAGAAAATCCTCGGAGTTGTATATAACTTTGCTGAAAAAAGCCCTGGATATGGTTATGGATATCAAAAATACGGCTATGGATATGGTAAATAATCAGGGCATAACAACAGTATGCTGCGTTTATTAAAACAATATTTTCCCATAAGAAATATTATTTTTTATGTAGTTGAGGGAAGCATCATCTTTGGAACAGTCCTGGTTTCTTCTGTTCTTCTGACCTTTTCCAACTCCTATCTTTTTGATGCCCTGCTTGTTTTAAGAATTGCTTTAATAACATTGATCTGCCAGATCTGTCTCTATTATAATGATTTATATGATTTTAAGATTTCGTCCACAATAACTGAAATCAGTATAAGGCTTTTACAGGCTCTCGGAATAACTTCCATTGCACTTGCAGTTATCTATTTTCTCTTTCCAATGGTTATCATTGATCAGAAAGTTTTTATTTTAAGCCTTCTTCTCCTTATGATTTTTATCATAGGTTGGAGATTGATCTATATTCAGGTTTTAAGCAGAGGCCTTTTCAACGAACGCATCATTATCCTGGGATCCAGCAGCCTTGCAAAAGAGATTTTAAAGGCAGTCACCACCACAATTGACTGCGGATACAGTGTCTCCATTATGGTGACTGATGCAGAAGATGAGAGTTTAGATATTGAAATCCCTGATACTGTTGTTGTCCGAAAAGAGAAAAAACACCTCTGCCGGACAGCATTAGAAACAAGTGTTAATAAGGTAGTGGTTGCATTAAAAGAAAAGAGAGGAACTTTTCCTGCAGTAGAGCTTCTCAACTGCAGAACTGCCGGAATTGAGGTTATTGAGGGCAGCTCTTTTTTTGAAATGCTGACAGGAAAGGTTCTGGTGGAAAAGATAAACCCGTCATGGCTTATTTTTTCCGACGGTTTTAGAAAATCAAGAATTGAGAATTTTTTCAAACGGATTGAAGATATAGTTATCTCCTCTCTTATGCTCTTTCTTTTATCTCCTCTGCTCATATTTACTGCAGTTTTAATCAAGCTTGAATCAAAGGGATCTGTTTTTTTTTCCCAGGACAGGGTAGGGCTGTATGAGCAGGAGTATATGATGCATAAATTTCGCTCCATGAAGGAAGATGCTGAAAAACTGACAGGTCCTGTATGGGCAGAGACTAATGACCCCCGTATTACAAAAGTGGGCAGATTTATAAGAAAATTCAGGATTGATGAACTGCCCCAGCTCTGGAATGTTTTTACCGGAAAGATGAGCATGGTTGGTCCACGACCTGAAAGAAAACATTTTACAGATGAATTAAAACAGAAGATACCATTCTACTCCGAGAGGTTTAATGTGAAGCCGGGCTTGACTGGATGGGCACAGGTATCTTATGATTACGGTGCCACACTTGAAGATGCCGTGGAAAAGCTGAATTACGAGCTTTTTTATATAAAGAATCTATCCCTTGCAATGGATATTGTTATTATCCTGCGTACTATAAAAACAGTCCTTTTTGGCAGGGGAGCAAGATAGTATCAGAGTTTTGGTTGGGGATAATAAATAACATGTCCCTAAAACAGATGATTGATGTAATCAAAGGAGCGGAGCTATGTCCAAAATAAGAGTATTACCCATTATTATCACAACAATTGCTGCTGCATTCCTGATGAGCAGCATCACTTTTGCCGGAGACTATAAAATCGGAATAGGCGATGTCCTGAAAATAAACACATGGAAGGAGGAAGATCTCTCTTTTGATACGGTCAGAGTTAGAATTGACGGCAAGATCACCTTTCCTCTTCTTGATGATCTTCAGGCTGAAGGTATTACAACGGTGCAACTTAAAAAAAATATCGAAGAAAAGCTGTCAGATTTTGTTGAAGCACCAACTGTGACTGTGACTATGATAAGTCCTGTATCCCAGCAGTATTATATTTTAGGGGAGGTGCAAAACGTAGGTGCCTTTCCTCTAATGAAAAAACTGACAGTGGTGCAGGCATTTGCCCTTGCAAAAGGGTTTACAGAGTGGGCATCAAAGGATGAAATAATTCTCTACAGAAAAGATGGTAAAACAGAAAAGATCATTAAGATTGATTATGATGATATTGTCAAGGGAAAGCTTGGCAAGGATATTGTTCTGCAGGCAGATGATATTATCATTGTTCCATGACATAATTTTAGATAGGAGGCGGGAAATGTTACACTATCAAAGATCAACCCTTATAATATCAGTTGTTTTGTCAATGATTTGTTTCAGCACACCTGTTTTCTCCAGAACTGTCATACAGAATATCCCTTCAACGACCATTTCAGAAGAGTACAGTGACAACTATTTTACAAGTGAAAATAACAAGCAGGAAGAGTTTATCACAACTGTTGCCTTTGGGTTTTCTGTCGGTTTTTTAAACAAGAAGAGTAAAATCTATCTGGAGTATACTCCGGAATTCAAAAAGTATCAAAATTTGAATAATCGTGACGGATTTGAACATAATGTAAACTTAGATGGAGAATTCAGACTCTCAAAATTCACACAGCTCAATGCCGGTTTCAACTATACAACTGAGGATGCAACGCTTGTAGGAGGATCCTGGGATAATTCTGTATATCTCTCAGGCACCAGCCAGCTTACAAAGAATACACTTTTTTCATTTTCTGAAACCTATTCACAGAGCTTTGATGAGCAGCAACGAACAGGCAGATACTTAGAACATAATGTCAATAAAACTTCTGCTTCTATCTCCAATCAGTTTGGCAAAAGGGATAGAGCCGGCCTGAATTTTTCATATGAATTTGATGATTATAAGAATTCAGATGCTGATGAATACACAAAATATTCCCCCTCTGCATTTATTACATACTGGTTTACCCCTTTAAACGGAGTTGATTCAAATGTTGCATATGAAAGTACAGATTTTGATAATTCACCAGATGATTCAATAGATGATATTGATACATATTCCGGCCATATCCGATATCTCAGAAAGTTTTCAGAACATTTTGACGGCTATTTAAAATACAGGCACACATTTTCTGAGAGGGATAGCGGCGATCATACCATCCATCATCCCTCTGTGGGATTTGACTGGCAGATAACAGATGATTCAGGCATATCCATTGGGGTTGGTCTCTTATTTTCAGAATGGGATAATGAAAATTCCAATTCAACAGATCCTTTTGTCGATTTAGATGCATATAAAATTTTTAATTTCAGCAGAAGAGGCTCACTTGCCGTAACAGGGTCAAGCGGATATGATGAGGCAGGAGAAGATGAACCAAGCCTTGGTTATACCATCTATTATCGAGCAGGATTTCAGTTGAATTACAAACTGCAGAAACGGCTTACTTCATATCTGAACGGCTCTTATCAAACAGATGAATTTAAAGAGGAGACAGTTGACAGACGGGACACCACCTTGGAGTTTGGTGCAGGCCTTTC
>JBDLIV010000057.1:0-8973 GCA_039714675.1 Thermodesulfobacteriota bacterium | reverse complement strand
AATCTTTTGACCGGCTTTTAGTTTGCGGCAACCATAAACAGGCAATTAATAAAGGCTCTTCTTTTACCTGAGATTGTCGGATTTCTTCATAAATCAAACGGGTAACAGTTCTTTTATTCTGGTCTAAAATGTGATGAATCTTTTGCCTGGAATGTACTTCAGCGAGTTTAATAAGCGCCCGCATCTTTATAACAGATGCCAATCGTTCTTTTAATTCACACTCGGGAAAATCCTGCAAAAAAACCGGGGAAGTGCTGATCTCAATACTATGAATTATTTTTTTTTTAAACAATTTGCGTAAAAACAATTTGTTTTCAGACTCAAACAAAACCAGATCTTTGTTAAATAAGCGCCAGTCAAACGTATCATAATATGTCAGACATTTTAACATGGACTGCTCTTCTCTGATTATATAATCACCGGTCAAATAATTAATGAGATGCTGTTGATCATATCTGTCAGGCAAAATATATCCCAGATGATTGCGTATAATTTTATCCTCCAGAATATTATATAAGCCAGCTCTTGCAGACATCCTGCAAACGGGCTTGTAAAAGGTTTGGATTAAATTGACTCATTTTCATACCGTTTTGGATAATCAAAAAACAGTGATTCACCTTTGCCGGGTTGTACTTTCCCCCACTTATCAACCTTAAATTTAATGCTGTAAATCCCTGTAGTGGGGATGTTGTTTACAGGGTTTATCCCAAGCAGCATGCTGGCAAAATTGTTGAAACCCGGATTATGTCCAATACACAGGACTGTATCATGCTCATCACCCAGCTTTTGCACCATCTTAAATAGATACAATGCATCAGCATGATACATATTGTTGTCAAAGATGATTTTTTTTATAGGATATCCAATAGCTTTAGCAATAGTCTTTACTGTTTTTTCAGCTCTTTTTGCAGGACTTGATAAAATAAGATCAGGCATAATTTGACGTTCTTTCAATTTTTTGCCCATAAATGGAGCATCCCTTTTTCCTCTCTTATTCAAAGGCCTGTCAAAGTCATCCAGAGAGAGATCCTTCCAGCTGGATTTGGCATGTCTGACAAGAATAATATTTTTCATATTGAACATACACCTTTGAGGATTTCAAAAAGGATATAATATAAATTTTAAGTTAAGGTAGAAATATACATTTTGTCAAGGAAAGAATGAAACCAGCTTATTGCTGCTATGTCAGATTATCAGCATTATCCGGATACGCGTTGTAACATCTGCTTGAAGATATTATTCGATAATATATTAAGCAGCCTCTCTCCAAATATATCCATTGTTATATTTGGAGAGAGGCTGCTTAATGTTGTTTTACCTTTAATGACAATTAATTCCAGTCAAAAAATTAATTCATGTCTAAACATATTAGGGGAGTGAATAAAAACAGCGTTTTGGTGAAATTATTTCACCTTTTTTTTTCAAAGACTGTATAGCCTTGGATATTTCTTTACTTTCAACTTCCAGTGATTTGGCGATATCACCGGGACGAACAGGTTTCCCTATCTCTTTCATTGCCTTTAAAATTTTCTTTTCCATTTTTTAGCTCCTTAATTTTTATTTTAAAAAAAGTATTAACTGTTATAATTACATTGCTATAATTAGCAATTAATATGCCATGTTTTGTGTCCATATATGTGCTGCTACTTGGTGTTATGTGAAGAACCTTGAATTTCTTAGGCTTGGAGATGAAATAAAATTTTTTGACAGATTTTACCGGCTTATTTTCTGGATGTTTAGATCTATTATTGCAGGTATTTTTTGTCCAATTGAGACATGTTTGGGACAGCATTAATGAAACATTTATGTATCAAATGAAATGTTTTAATTTATCAGTTCTATTTTCCAGCCTTTTCTCCATTGGAGGAGGCTCATATGGCAGGCTTTATATTGACATGATTCAATAATTTTCATAACCTGTAAACAGGTTGTCATTTATTTAATCAAGCTTGAACCTGCAATGTTAAAAATAAACGAAAATATAAGTATTCCAAAAGCGCAAATCCAATTCCAGGCCATACGAGCCCAGGGGGCAGGTGGGCAGAATGTCAATAAGGTTTCCTCAGCAGTCCATCTGCGGTTTGACATCCATGAATCCAGTCTGCCGGCCAGGGTGAAAAATGACCTTTTGGCTCTAAGTGACCAGAGGATTTCAAAAAATGGTGTTCTGGTGATCAAAGCACAGACTTTTCGAAGCCGGGAAAAAAACAGGGAAGATGCACTAAAGCGGCTTCAACAGATTGTTCAAAGTGTTCTGGTTAAAAAGAAGAAACGGAAAAAAACAAGGCCTAAAAAAGTTGCAGTAGCAAAGCGTCTTGACCGCAAGACAAAACACGGAAGAGTTAAGGAATTGAGGAAGAGAGTGGATTATTAACTTTCAGGCATAAATTAAAATTTTGGTGAATATGAAATTTAAAAAGATTATTATACAGTTTGATAATAGAAACCCTATTCTTGCAGAAGAGCTGATCTGTGATATTTTTTTCTCCTTTAATCTTAAAGGTGTGGTGTGTGATGTTCCCTTATATGAAGAAGATAAACCTGATGAAGTCTTTGACCTGGACACCATTGCCAAGTCTGAAGTTAATTCCATCACAGGTTTTCTGCCTCTTATTGATTCATCTGAACTCATATTAAAAAAGATCAGAGAACGTGCCTTGGGCCTTACAAGGTTTGACATTAATGTTAATCTCAAGACAGAGATCATTGATGAAAAAGAGTGGTCTGAATCCTGGAAAAAATATTTTGAAGTTACAAAAATCACAGACAGGATAACCATTAAACCTGAATGGAAAGATCATATTGCAACAGAAAATGAAATTGTTATTCATCTTGATCCTGGTATGGCATTTGGAACAGGAACTCATCCTACAACTTATATGTGTATCAGGTTGATGGAAACTTTTTTTGAATCTGGATCAGATTTTCTGGATATTGGAACAGGTTCTGGAATTTTGATGATTACAGCAGCAAAGCTTGGTGCAAATAGTATAACAGGAATTGATAATGACGAAGTTGCTGTAAAGGTGGCAGGGCAGAATCTTGAAAAAAACAGTATTGCTTCAACAGAATTTCACTTGTCATGTACAACTCTTGAAAGAATGGAAATAAAAAAATATGATTTTATTGCAGCCAATATAATTGCCCAGATCATTGTGGATATCATGCCTGAAATATCAAAAAGAATGACAAAGGATACCATAACTATTCTTTCAGGTATTATTAAAGATAGACAAAATGAAGTGGTTACATCCATTGAAACCCATTCTCTTGATGTTATTCATGAAGAGTATGTTGATGAATGGGTTGCCCTGGCAATCAGAAGAAAGAGAAATTAGACCAGATCCTTTATAAAACCGCTGTTGAGTTTTTTAATCTGACAGATGAACAGGTCTGTCCAGGCTGAAGAAATTGTCGACTGCTTAACCCAGCCTACCTGTTTGATTAAGCTGTTCGTTATTTCAAAACTATTCTACTTGCCCGGGACATTTTTTTCATTTTTTTAAGGAACATCAGAAATGTAAATACAAAACAAGAAATAAGCATACCTCCCAATACATCGATAAACAGATGTTGCTTTGTCGTCAAAGTTGAGAAACTTACAAAAAAAACCCATATCCAAATAAAAATTTTCTTTACCAGGCCTTGCTTGCGAAGAGACAATCCTGCCAACAAGGCTAAGGAAACATGCAGTGAAGGTAAGCAATTGACGGGTTTATCTAGTGTATATAGAATAGAATATATTTCCTGCCAAATTCCAGGATAAATGTCTGGTCTTTCAATTGTTGTTGGAAAGAAAAAAAAGATAATAAAGGTGATTGCTGAACATAAAAAAAATGGCATATAAAAATTTATGGGTTTTTCATCCAAGTTTATATACCATACTACCAGAAGTAATGGATAATGGGATAGATAAATTATTATCGTCCAGCCGACAAACGGTATCTGGCGGTCAATCCATGTATCTCTTAGTTGATATGAAGTTTGAAAAAAACAAAATTGGGACAAATAATACAGTCCAAAAAAACTGATTAAAAATACCGGCAGTAAAATAAAATGATCGTTAAATGGTTTTCTCACCGATTTTCCGCCCCGGAACTCCCGCCCATATCTCCCCCGGCGCCACAATAGAACCTTTTTTAAGAACAGTATTCGCCGCTATAGTCGCATCATCTCCGATTTGACACCCAGGCATAACCACAGACATAAGCCCTACAGATACACGACTACCGATATGAATTCTTTCCACAACAAGAATGTCACCCTCAACCACATGAGGAGTGAGAGTGACATCACCTCCTATTACAGTATCATCACCAATTGTAATTAAATTTGAATCGCCGATAATAGGAGAGTTTATCTGTACTCGTTTGCCTAATTTCATACCCATGAGCCTAAAAAAAAGATTGATAAAAGGTGTCACCTTAATAAAATTCATGCAAGTAAAACGCACCATTAAAATAAGGGCATTGTAGCTTGCCCATTTAATTGCTTTTGATGAATATACAGGATAACGTCCTTCAGGCGACCCTGGTGAAAAAACACGCATAAGAGGAATAATAATAATCACACATAAGATGTAAGAGAAATAAGCCATTAAACTTAAAAAACATATTGAAAATATCCGGACGATTTCCGGAACATTAAAAATAAGGCTCCATTCATATATTTTTATAGCGACAAAGACTCCTGGTGTAGCAGCCAAACCGGCAATAATACTGATTTGAATAAATAACCCAAAAGTCATTATAGTCTGAATAGGTGTGGCAAAGCGTTTTAAGTAATTCAAACAATACCTCCTGATATTTCAAAATTTAAGTAATCCGGGTTACTCCATACAATGCACAATATCCTGCAAGATAAAGTGTAGGTGTATCCCATGTATGGGGCGAAAACGCTTCAACAAGTGTCATAAGGAAAGGAATAAAAATCAGTGCAATGATGAATTGTAACTGCGTAAATGACGAATAAAAAGTAACAATCACAATAATACTTGCAAAAAAAACACACGCACTCCCCTCCAGGGAACGAACATATTTCTTTTTTGAAAAAAAAGCATATGTTTTGTATTTATGCCTTCCGAATCTGATTCCGACAGGTTCTGCTAAACCATCTCCAAAGGCTAATATTAAAAGCGGAATCCAAATTAATCCCTCCAAACCGTTTCGCACAAAGAAGATTACCATAGGAACAAGGACAATATAGCCAGCAACGATTTGAGTAAATAACCACCAAAGTGTATTAGGGCGGTCTTCCGGACGGTCAAATGAAAGAAACATGGTGGCAATTATAGATATTTTATCCCGAATGGGTTTGATATAAATAAATAGAAGAAGAGTCCCTATTACGCAACCAATAATGAACCGCTCAAAGGATCCTTCATGGGGAAAAACAGATCGTAAAAAAACAGGAACAAAAAAAAGAGCAAAATGGTTAACCTTACGCGTGTAGTTTACCTTAACCCCCTTATGCCGGACCAAAAGGCCTGTACAATATTGGATTGTTAACAGGCTTGCCAATAAAGATAATTGGAACAATACAAAGTTCGTCATAATAAATTCTCTCTTAATTATTGATAGAATGGATAACCTTCAAATTTCCTGTTCACTTGCCATCGAGAATCGCGGTACAGCTGCCATGAAACGTCTATATCAGTCTTTGTTTTGGAGCAGCGCGGAACAAAAATAGGCTGGATCTTTTTGTTAGAATTTAAATATTTGTATCATCGATCGCTTCTGGTGTTACTTTGACCTGCCGTAATTCTGTCTGGAAACTATTTCCGCAGATGTTTCCATAGGATCCTGTCCATCCATCGGTCGGGGAGAAGCCGGTACATCAGGGCGGCAAAGGAAATCCCCTTCCCGACGTAATACCTGGTTTTGGGCCTGGGGGATTCCAGTGCATGCAAAACGGCTTCAACGACCCATTCCACTGGATCGGCATTGGGAATTGAGGATTGGAAATATTTTCCCACCTGCTCAAGGCCCGGCAGATAGGCTTCCTTCTGTCCAGGACGTGTGAAAAACAGCTCTTCCAGCTCTTTTTTGTCCCGCTGTTTTGTCAGAATCGGAGTTTTAATGAATCCTGGATTGATGGAAGAGACGTGTACCCCGTGGACGATCATTTCACGGCGGAGGGAGTCGTTGATGGCTTCCAGTGCAAATTTGGAAGCGGCATAGGGTCCCAAGAAGGGGGCTGCACTCCGACCTGAAATCGAGCTGATGTTCACGATTCTGCCTTTTGTCTTCCGGATGTAGGGAAGAGCTTTCTGTGTGACGGCCACCTGACCAAATAAATTTACTTCAAATTGTTCCCGGAGTTCCGACATGGGGACACATTCTACGGGGCCATGCCGGACGATCCCGGCATTGTTGATGAGAGCGAACAGACCATCACTTGCCTCTTTGGAAAGGAAATTCTCCAGGGCATCGATATCTTCCCGGACCGTCACATCCAGTTTTACGGGATGAGCCCCGACTTCATTTTCCAGACGAGCCAAGTCCTCCGGCTTTCTGGCACAGGCATAGACTGTATAGTTGTTTTTGGTCAGAGCTTCGGCAGTAGCCAGACCAATACCTGTGGAAGAGCCCGTTATCAATACATTCTTTTTGTTCGTTGTCATATTCCTTCCTATCTTACTGTAAAAGGTTTGGTTTATCTGATTATTTTTTTCTTTAATTGTAGATCCTTAGCGAACTCCTTATAATCCTGTTTAACCTTTTCCGGTATATCCAACCAATCACAATCACGGATGGCTCCTTCAAGAGCGTATAAAATAGGCGGCGTTAAAATCACCATATGAATCGCCAGCGGGATACATTTTTTCAAACGCCTTCTTTGCGCCTCTCTTTCTTAGCTTCTCTGGAGAATCAATTCCAGCTTTAACTAACTTTGCAGCCAGCTTAAGACCAACGTTCCTTAGTCGTTTTGCTAAATCTTTCACTACTTTTTCAGTTGGCATTTTCTTTCTGCTCCCAACTTGTTTTGATTCTTTTTTGTGAGATTTATAACCTTAGGCTAATGCGGCGAAGCCGCCATGAACACCCCAAATAACCGGCTTGCCCGGTTCATTTGGCTGGTTGAAAATTTTTCCAATTAAAAATAAATCTGTCCCCTTTTATTCCCTTCCCAGATAAACACTATCATATTTATTTTGTTTACAAAATGTCATCGCCTGTTTCATCAAATAGTTTCCGGCTCCTTTCCCTCTTAGCTCATCCGACACAATAAACCAGCGCAGATGAGCTATGTTTCGGTTTTCAGATGTCCCGTCAATTGAAATAATTCCTTCAATTTTTCCATCAATCGATAGTGAGAAAATCCGGTCTTTTGCTTCGTTGTAGCGATAGATAAATTCAGATAGCTCGGTCGCTACTTTTATCTCAAAAAAACTTCCAAATTTCCAGTTTTCAGAATAATACTGTGCGTGCAATTCAGAGATACGCCCTATTACACCGGGGACATAGTCTGAAACCAAATCAAAATCATCCATACTTTATTCCTCGGGCTCATTCAATGAAAACAATTCACATTACTCGAATATTTTTTCATCCTTGACGTCCGCTTCAGCGGCGACCAGTTCCATGTCTCGAAAGGTATTGGCTTTCTTTTTTTTCCAGTATTCCTTGTACCATTCATTAGCTATGATCATGGACATGACCTCATTGGTTCCGGTCCAGATAGACGCCAACCTAAGGTCTCTGAAAATGCGTTCCACCGGATAAATATTGGTATAGCCAATTCCCCCCATTACTTGCAGGGCGTTATGAACAGCTTTCTGGCAGGACTCGGTCACGAATTTTTTGGATTGAGAAACCAACCGGCGAATCTGCTTTGCATCGATCTGTTCATCAACAGCTTTAGCGGTTGTGTAAATCATTGCGCGAGAAGCATCCAATAGCGTCACCGCCTCGGCCACTTGGAACGAGACACCCTGAAAATTGGCGACCGGCTGCCCAAAGGCTTTGCGCTTGGACGTGTACCCTGTGGCCACATCGACGGCCGGTTTAGCCGCACCAATGGTCATTGCCGCTGTCCCCAAACGTTCCGGGATCATCATGGTATTGAATATTTTGACCCCTTGATTGAGTTTACCCAAAAGGTTCTCTTTGGGCACTTTGACATCATTGAACACCATTCTGGCTGCACCACCGCCGCGGCATCCCATCAGTCCATAGAGATATTCACTTTTTACGCCTTCGGTTCTATCGACGATGAAGCAGGAAATAGATTTATGTGGCTCGTTGCCAGGATCGGTCCGGGCATACACCAGGAAGTAATCTGCACTGTCTCCACCTACAATAAACCGTTTCTGGCCATTAAGCAGAAAGTACCCCCCCTTGTCCTCCGCCACTGTAGTGGTGCCGAAGAAATCTGATCCGCCGCGTGGCTCGGTAAGGCATTCTGCTGCAAACAGCTCTCCTTTTAATAGGGGTTTGACATATTTTTCCTTCTGCCCATCATTGCCGTGCAATATGATGGCGTCGCATACCAATTCTGCGCCCACTCCGAATATGCAGGCAAAAATATATCCCAGCACCCCAATTTCTTCCATGACCATACAAGTGGATACCCAGTCCATATTTCGGCCGCCCCATTTTGCAGGGTAACGGCAGCCCATGAGATTCAATTTTCCGGCCTCCTGCAAAAACGCTTTAGGAAACTGAATTTTGTCCGTGTCCATATCCAGAATCATTTGCCGGGGGATTGATTTAACAAACTCTCGGGTTTCTTCTCTCAATTGTTTTTGTTCATTACTTAACAGGTATTCGAACATAGGAAAAATCCCCCTCTGTATTTTTATTTCATGATTTTCTAATATTTAAATCACTGGCTTGTCCAGTGCAGTGGTTTGTTCAACGGCCCGGGGTAGTGGGGTGGTAAATTCTCCTTTGACTACTGCTGAAGCTTTGCTTCAGCAGTACCATATAATCGGGCAATTTGCCAGCCCGCCCCCGTGTGTCCGGTCATGAA
>JBDLIV010000056.1:0-8995 GCA_039714675.1 Thermodesulfobacteriota bacterium | reverse complement strand
TCTGGAAACCTTAATGAAATTGAGGTTAAAAATGATGTTGTAAGAATTGAATCTTTATATAAAAACAATGGCTTCATTGATGCAAAAGTCTCTGATCCAGATATTAATATAGGTGAAAAATTGATATCAATTCATTTTAATATTCAGGAGGGCTCTCAATATAAGGTTAACAAAATTGATGTTACAGGAGATCTGATTCTATCTAAAGAAGAAATCTTTGAATCCATACTTTCAAAAGAGAAAGCATTATACAATAGAGAAAATATCAGAGAAGATATTCATGCACTTTCTGATATCTATTCCAACAAAGGTTTTGCCAATGTTAACATTACTCCTGTTGTAGATAAAATAGAGCAGGATAAATTGATGGATATCACATATTCAATAGACAAGGGCGAGCCTGTTTATTTTAACAGAATCGAAATCAGCGGCAATTATAAAACCCGGGATAAAGTTATAAGAAGAGAGATAAAAATCGTTGAACAGGATCTTTACAGCAAAGAAAATATTCAGAGAAGTTTTAAGAATTTGAACCGGCTGAACTATTTCAGTGATATTGATATTAAACCTGTAAAAACAGAAAACGAAAACATAATGGATTTGGATGTCAATGTTGTTGAACAACAGACAGGAAATTTTTCTTTTGGAGGTGGTTTCAGCAGTGAAGATGGAGGATTTTTATCAGGATCTGTTGAAGAACGAAATCTTTTTGGAAAAGGGCAGAATCTCAAATTTGAAGCTAAATTCGGTCAAGAGGATATTTTATATAATTTAAGTTATTTTGAACCATACATAATGGACACACAAATTTCCGGTGGAATTCAACTTTATAAAGAAGATAGAGAATTTGATAATTATGATAAAGAAGCTCTCGGAATGACTTTAAAATTTGGATACAGACTTTTTGATTATACAAGAATTGGAATCAACTATAATATTGAAGATTATGAAATAACCAATGTTCAAACTGATAATACGTTTATGACACCCGGCTCTTTTTTGACAAGCAGTATAAAACCTTATATCCAATATGACTCAAGAGACGATTATTTCCTGCCAACAGAAGGATCTATGCATAAATTTTCCATTGAATATGCCGGAGAGTTTTTAGGAGGTGACATTGATTATACTAAATACCTTGTTGAAACAGGCATAGCTTTTCCTCTTTTCTGGAAGTTTACAGGAATTTTGCATGCAGAAGGCGGATACCTTGATGATCGAAGTGACAGCGACATAGATATAGATCATGTCAAATTCTATCTTGGTGGAATGAATTCAATTCGCGGATTTGACAAGTATGATATCAATGGTAACCGTTCTGGTGATGTTAAAGACATGGGCGGTGATAAATATATCCAGTTTAATGCAGAAATAACTTTCCCGTTTGCAGAAAAATACAGAGTGGCCGGTGTTTTCTTTTATGACCGTGGTGATGTTTACAGAACAGGTGAAGATATTGATTTTGGTGATCAATTTTCAAGTGTTGGTATGGGAATCAGATGGAATTCACCCATGGGACCAATAAGATTAGAATATGGATGGGTGATTGATGGTAAGGATGTTAAAGAGAGAGGTGATGGAGAATTTGAATTTTCTGTTGGCGCTTTTTTTTAAATAATAAATATTTTGGAGGATGTTATGAAAAAAACAATTATTGTGTTAAGTATTATAATCTTGATTTTTGGATTTAATTCCACTGTTTTTTGTGCAGATTCATTTAAAATTGGAGTTGTTAATTTTGAAAGGATTTTAAAAGAATCAAGTGCAGGTAAAATGACACAAAAGCAGATCCAGGAAAAGGGAGAAGAGTTCCAGAAAAAGCTCCAGGATGAAAAAAAACAGCTGGATGAAATGAAAACAACATTTGAAAAAGAATCCCTTGTTTTAAGTCCTGAAAAACAGCAGGAAAAACAGAGGGAGTTTAGAATCAAAGTCAATGATTTTAAAAAAATGCAACAAAGTTTTGCCCAGCAATTCAAACAATTAGAGGTCCAATTTTTAAATGAAATTCAAAAACAAGTTTTTGAGATTGCAAATAAGATTGGGGAAAAAGAGGAGTATCAAATCATTATTGAAAAAAAGACAGCAGGTATAATTTTTTATCAGGATGCATTAGACATAACTGATCTAATTATTAAACAGTATAATTTAAAAGTTTCTAAAGCGAATTAACTTTTTTATGGAACTATCTGTCAATGAAATTGCAAAAATAATCAATGCAGAAATCTTTGGGGATAACTCTCTTTTAATTAAAGGTGTTTCCTCGTTTGAAGATTCTGATGTTTCTGATATCACATTTGCAAGTGATTCAAAATTTTTAAACAGACTTGAAAAGACAGGAGCAGGAGCTGTAATTGTTCCTCAATCCCATACTTTTGATATGGATAGCCTTAAAGATATAGTCTTGTTCAAGGTTGAAAATCCTAAAATTTCTTTTTTCAAGTTGGTATCAATCTTTCATCCTCCAAAAAAATTAAATCCCGGCATTCATCCCAGTGCAAATATTGGATTGAATGTCAAAATTGGAAAAAATTGTATTATTCAATCAAATGTTGTCATCGGCAATAATACAAACCTTGGTGACCATGTACATCTTATGCCGGGAGTTTATGTTGGAGAAGATGTCTATATCGGAAACAATACTTTGATTAAACCTAATGTCACTATTATGGAAAAATCAAGAATTGGCAACAATGTTATTATCCATTCAGGAACCACTATTGGTTCAGATGGTTTTGGTTTTGCCCAAAGTCATGAAAACCATGAAAAAATAGTTCATACGGGATTTGTAAAAATCGGTAACAGTGTTGAAATAGGAGCCGGGAACACCATTGACAGGGGAACACTTGGCACTACCATGATTGGGGATGGTGTAAAAACAGATAATCTTGTACATATTGCACATAATGTCAAAGTAGGAAAAAACACTTTGATTGTTGCCCAGGTTGGTATTGCCGGAAGCACAAAAATTGGTAAAAATGTTATAATAGCAGGTAAAGCTGGCATTTCTGGACATCTTACAATAGGTGATGGATCAATTGTTGGACCTTATGCCGGGGTCTACAGCAATGTACCTGAAAATGAAATCGTATCAGGTATCCCTCACATGCCACATAAACAATGGCGCAAAGTTGTTAGTATAGTATCCAGACTTCCTGACATGAGAAAAAAAATATTTTCCTTTGAAAAAAGGATAAAAGTTTTAGAAAAGAAAAAAATAACGGAGTTTAAATGATTCACCCGACAGCAATTATAGACCCCCTGGCTGAGATTGGCACCAATGTTGAAATAGGACCTTTTGCCATCATTAAATCAGATGTCTTTATTGGTTCTGGTACAACTATCGGCCCCTATACTACTATTGATCAATATACAGATATTGGAGAAAATTGTCAGATTTTTCAGTATGCATCCATTGGGGGAGCACCCCAGGATTTAAAATTTCATGGTGAAAAATCATATCTGAAAATTGGCAAAGGAACAATTATAAGAGAATTTGTCACAATTAACCGTGGAACGCAATTTGGAGGAGGTATTACACAAGTTGGTGAAGAAAATTATTTAATGGCTTATACCCATATTGCCCATGATTGCAAAACCGGGAAACAGGTAATTCTTGCAAACAATTCCACTCTTGGAGGCCATGTTATTCTCGGTGACAACGTCACCATAGGTGGGCTGGTTGCTATCCATCAATTTGTCCAAATTGGGGATTATGCCTATATTGGAGGAAAATCAGCAGTTATAAAAGATATCCCCCCGTATGTGATAGCGGCAGGCGATCGTGCAAGCCTTCATGGTTTAAATAATGTAGGTTTGAAACGGCATAAATTTCCTAAATCAACTCTTCGTCAACTTAAAAAAGCCTATAGAATATTTTTTAGAATCGGGCTGACTGTAAAACAGGCATCTGAACGTGTAAAAGCTGAAACTGAACAAATTCCAGAAGTACAGAATTTTATAAATTCTATTGTTAAATCAAGCAGAGGTGTTACCAGATAAGGAGGCAAGTTAAAATAAGTTATGCAGATTGTGCTGTAATTTTGACTTAACGGCTAAACTGGAGGTCACGAATAAAAAAATGAAAATTGGACTTATAGCTGGTGCAGGACAATTCCCTGTTCTTTTTTCAAAAAAAGCTGTAAAAAAGGGCTATCAAGTTTATGCTGTCGGTTTTAACAGTGAAACTGATAAAATTCTTTGTGACCATGTCCAACAATTAGAGTGGATTTATCTTGGTCAGATTTCTAAATTAATAAAATATTTTAAAAAGCATCAGATAACCCAGGCAGTAATGCTTGGTTCAATCAATAAAACCAATATTTTTAAGGATGTTCGTCCTGATTTTAAGGCTCTGGCTTTTATTGCAGCAACAGTGAAAACCCATGATAATTCAATTTTAACCTCTTTTGCTGACCTGCTTTTAAAAGAAGGTATTGAAATCATGCCTTCTACATTTCTTCTTCCCGAGCTTATAAGCCCAAAAGGATACTGGACAAAAACAAAACCAGATATTGCCCAGAAAAAAGATATTATTCAGGGATGGAAAATTGCAAAACAGATTGGTAACCTTGATATTGGACAGTGTATAGTAATCAGCAACGGAACTATTCTTGCCGTTGAGGCTATTGACGGGACAGATGCTACCATTAAAAGAGGCGGCCTTTTATCAAAACAGAGCGGTGCTGTTGTAGTAAAACTATCCAAACCTTCCCAGGATTTGCGATTTGATCTTCCCTCTTCAGGTCTTCAAACAATTAAAATCATGCATCAAGTCGGAGCCAGAGTGCTTGTATTGGAAGCTCAAAAATCAATCTCTTTTGACAGAGATGCAATGACAGCCCTTGCAGATCAATACAAAATATCCATTATAGGGCTGACAGATGATGATATAACTGAAGGTCGCATATAATCTGGATATCATACATAACTGAAATGGTTACACCTAAAATAAATTATCCTGTAAAATTTAAACATATAATGGTTCTAACTGGAGAACCGTCCGGTGATCTTCATGCAGGGAATCTTATCAGAGAAATCAATAAATTAAACCAAAATATATATTTTTCAGGCATAGGTGGACAGCAACTTGAACACCAAGGTGTTGACCTTTTTTATAATATTGCCAACCTTTCTGCCATGGGGCTTACAGAAGTTATAATGCAGTTCAGACAGATCAAGCTGGCCTTTGATTTGTTTAAAAAAAAACTTAAGAATAATACACCTGACCTGTTGATACTGGTTGATTATCCAGGATTTAATTTAAAAGCTGCAAAATTTGTAAAAGAACATTATAAGATAAAAATTTTATATTATGTAACCCCTAAAGTGTGGGCATGGAATAAATCAAGACTAAAAAAAATTAAAAAATATGTTGATCATGCAGCATTAATCCTGCCTTTTGAAGAGAGAATATACAAAAAAGCCAGGATACGGGCCACCTATGTTGGTAATCCACTCTTAGATGATTACCCTGAAAATATATCAAAACCTTTTTTGCAAAGAGAAAATTTATCAAAGAAAAAGCACATTGTGATCGCTCTTTTACCAGGGTCGAGAAAAACAGAGATTGAAAATTTATTGGGAATAATGCTTAAAGCAGCAGAGCAGATCCTGACACATATGAGTTTGCAGAAGAGTCAAAAGGTCTCTTTTCTTATATCTAAAGCAGATTCAATTAAATATGAACATCTTGAAACTATTTTAAAAGATTCAAAAATAAAACATCTTTTCCAAATAAGAGAGGGACCAGCCAAGAATATTTTTCTGAAATCTGATCTTGTAATTGCTGCATCAGGTACTGTCACACTTGAAGCTGGACTTTGCTGTATACCAACCATTATTATATACAAAATGTCATGGATAAGTTACCAGATTGCAAAACAGCTTGTTAAAGTTAAATATGCAGGACTTGCCAATCTGATTGTTAACAGAGAAATTATGCCTGAACTTTTGCAGGATGATGCAACTGCTGAAAAAATCAGTAAAAAAGCAATATATATGCTTGATAATTTAACCTATTTTGAAAATCAGCTTCAATTAGTTAGAAAAATGCTTGGGAAAAAAGGAGCAGCAGTAAAAACTGCAACCATTGCAACAAAAATGCTTTAAGGTATTTCCCATATTAAATTTGACAAAACCTGAAAGATATGAGACTTGAAATAAAGAAACTTGAGATAAGTTAACTTGCAATACAATTTCAGTGTAAAAATCTCATGTTTTGTTGATTTCAAATGATAACTAAGGAATAACTTTTATATTTTGATGACTTTTGAATTGATCTTACTGCTTACAGGTCTTTTGTTATCTGGATTTTTTTCCTCATCTGAAACAGCTCTTTTCTCAATCAGCAACATCAAAGCTCTTCATATTGCAAAAGATGGTTCAAGAACAGGGCTGTTAATTTTAAAAATGAAAGAGGATTCCCACACTCTTTTAACAACTATTCTCATTGGAAATAACCTTGTTAACATCGGAGCTTCTGCAGTTGCAACTTCCATCGCCATTTCATATTTTAAATCCAATGCCGTTGGAATTGCCACAGGTATAATGACAATATTGATTCTTGTTTTTGGTGAAATTTTCCCTAAATCCTTTGCCAACAACAATAATATTCTTGTTGCCAGAGTTGTTATTTACCCACTTTTCTGGCTTTCTAAACTCTTTTATCCTTTTATTTATCTTTTGAATTTTATTCCCAGACTTCAGGGAGTGAAAAATATTGCCCATGAAACAGTTACTGAAGATGAATTAATGACAATTGTTGAAGTTGTTAAAGAAGATGGTGAAATCAAGGAAGAGGAGAAAGAACTTATAACCAATATTTTTGAATTTGACGATACTTCGTGTTCTGAGATCATGACTCCGAGAGCTGATATGTTTGTGATAGATGTTTCTAAAACCATGGATATTGAATATATCCTTAAAACAGGATTTTCCAGAATTCCAGTTATTGAGGATACCATTGATAATGTTGTAGGAATTGTACATATAAAAGATCTGTTTGTAAGTTTTCAAAAATTCTGTGCCACCGATTCTGTTAAATCCATGGATGTTAAATTGATAATGAAAAAACCCAATTTCATACCTGAATCAAAAAAACTTGATTCTCTTTTACAGGAGTTTAAGCAGAAAAAAAATCATATTGCAGTTGTTGTAGATGAACATGGTGGAGTTTCAGGGATAGTGACCCTTGAAGATGTCATTGAGGAGATATTCGGTGAAATAATTGATGAAACCGACAAATTAACAACGGATATTGTTAAGCTTAAAGGTAATAGGTGGCTTGTGGCAGGAAAAATTGATATTGATGACTTAAATAAAGAGATTAATATAAACATTCCTGAATCAAATATTTACGATACCTTTTCAGGCTTTTTTCTTGAAAAAATTGACCGGATTCCAAAACCTGGTGAGTCAATTATTGTTAATCAATGGACTATTACAGTAAAAGATATGGATGGCAACAGGATACAAAATTTTATTGTAGCAAAAGATAAATCCTGACCCTGCATGTAATATGTTTTAAAATAATTAAAAGTTTTATGCATGATTAATTCAAATACTGATCTATATTGTATTTTTGGCAAACCCATCAAACACTCTAAAAGTCCTGTTATTCATAATGCATGGTTTGAACAATATAAAATTAATGCAGCTTACCTTGCCTTTGAAATCCGCAGTATATCCAATGCTGTGACTGCAATGAAAACTTTTAATATTCAAGGGGCTTCTGTGACAATTCCATATAAAGAATCTGTTATGGATTGTCTTGACCACATTGATAACAATGCATTAAACATTGGTGCTGTAAATACTATTGTAAACTCAGACAAACAACTTACAGGTTTTAATACAGATTTTATGGCTGCAATTGAGCCTGTAAAACACTTTGGAATCAATAATAAAAAAGTTTGTATTATTGGTGCAGGAGGTGCTGCCCGGGCGGTTGCTTACGGAATAAGAGAAAACGGTGGGAAGCTTGTCATCATCAACAGATCTATTGAAAAAGGTAAAACTTTAGCATTAAAATATGATGCTGATTTTATCTCAATGGATGAAATTAATAAAAAAGGTGATTTTGAGGCTGATATTATTATAAATACTACACCGCTTGGCATGTATCCTGATATTAAAGTTACTCCTTTTCCATCACGTTTATTAAATCAGAAAATGATTGTTATGGATATAATTTATAATCCTTTGAAAACCAGGCTTTTGTCAGAAGCCCAAAACAAGGGATGTACTACTGTTGACGGATTGTCCATGTTCATACATCAGGGAGCAGCACAATTTGAATTATGGACAGGTATTACACCTGAGATTAAAACAGTACAAGAGGCAATACTATATGGGCACAATGAACGTAGAAAACAATAAAAACAGTGTTGCATGAAAATATTTTTAATAGGTTACAGATGTACCGGGAAAACAACTATTGGGAAAATTCTTGCCAAAGGTCTCAATTTTGATTTTGTTGATACAGACCATATTATTGAACAAAAAACAGGATCAAATATCAGGCAGATTGTTGAGAAACATGGATGGGACAGATTTAGATTATTGGAAAAAGAGACAATTTTAAATACAAAAAATTATGAAAATATTGTTGTTGCAACAGGCGGTGGTATTGTTATTGATCCTGACAATGTTCAATTCATAAAAAAAAGTGGATTTTCCATCTGGCTTGATGCTGATATCAAAACAATATTGAAAAGATTAGATAGTGATTCAAGAACTTCTTTGTCAAGACCATCTTTGACAAACCATAACCTTGCGACAGAGACAAAAGAGATGTTAAACTTACGAAATCCATTGTATAAAAAAAGCGCTCATGTAAGGATTGATACAACAATCCATAAACCTAAAGAAATTGTTAATATAATTTACAGGAGATTAAAGGATGTCGGGAAGTACCCTGGGAAAAGCATTTAATATTACCACATTTGGAGAATCTCACGGTAAAGGTATCGGAGTTGTAGTTCAAGGCTGTCCC
>JBDLIV010000055.1:0-9094 GCA_039714675.1 Thermodesulfobacteriota bacterium | reverse complement strand
TTTTTCATTTTTAAGGCATTTAAGGGATTTTTCATAGGATGATATGATCAACTGAATTTTTGAATAATATCTGTCAATAATGGCTTTTTTTACCACAAACACTGCAAACACGACAGGATGACCGGTTTTCCTAAGCCACAGATCACCAAGGTCATATGTATATGTTGGAGGCACTGCACTTTTGTGCATTGCATCATTGCCAATAAGAAGAGCAGCATCAAAATCACTTAGTTTTGGTCTTGGGCCTGTGGTGTGGTAAATTGGCCTGGCATTGTAATATTTTTTCAACAGGATTTTTAACAGAACTGCAGAGGTGTGTGATGCATTTGTTACTCCGATTTTTTTTTTATCAAGTTCTTCAATGGGAATATTTGAGGCAAGGGTTACAGAACCAACATACCCTATTGAACTTAAACAAAATTGTGGGAGCACCAGGATATCTTCATGAATATCAGCACAGGTTGCTGAAGAGATCGGGCTCATGTCAAGATCGCTGTTTGAAATCATCTGGTTCAAAGTCCCGGGATAGCCGGGTACAATAGTGATATCTTCAAGCTGATTTTTTTCAAACATATGATAATAAAATGGATAGCAGTTTATAAAGTCAATATATCCAAGTTTCATTTTTTTAGCCTCTATTTTTGATTATAGGATGCAGTGGTACGTTCAGGAATAAATCCGGCAGTTGTTATCAACCTTTTAAGAAATTTTTCAGTGCCATAATCAGGAGTCTTTGCCCCTGCAGCATGAACAACTTTTTCATTATGATAGGTAGCTCCAATATCATCGACGCCGAATTTCTGGAGAAGCTGTGCCATTTTGTCTCCAACATACATCCACAGCGCTTTTATATGTGGTATATTGGAAAGGAAAATCCTTGCTGTTGCATAAATTCTTATGTCGTCAAAACCTGTGGTTGATCTGCGCGTAGTTATCTGTGTGTTTTCGCTGTGAAACTGCAGAGGAACAAATGTTTTAAATCCATTGGTTTTATCCTGCAGATCTCTTAATTTCTGCATATGATCAGCAATATCTTCAATGGATTCTCTGTGGTTATAAAGCATTGTCGCATTTGTTTTAAGCCCCATATTATGCGCAAGCTCCATGACTTCAAGCCACTGCTCCCCTGATATTTTTTTCGGGGCTATGATTTTTCGTATATCAGGAGCAAAAATTTCAGCACCACCTCCCGGAAGAGTGTTTAAACCTGCCTTGATTAGTCTTTTAAAAACATCCTCAATGGGAATTGAGTTTTTCTGTGCAAAATACCAGTATTCCACAGCAGTAAAGGCTACAATATTGATATCAGGTTTTATCTTTTTTATGGTTTTGAGCATCTCCTCAAAATATTCAAGTTTGAGCTCGGAATGAAGTCCGCCTACTATATGAATTTCATCAATTCCAAAGTCAACAGCGTCTTTCACTTTTTTTTTAATCTCTTCTATGGAAAAAAGATAGGCTTTCTTGTCTTCTTTATCACAGGAGAAAGCGCACAAAGGGCATCGCAGTTCACATATATTGGTGTAGTTCAGGTTCATGTTTACACCATAGAATGTTTTATTCTGGTGAAGTTTTGTCCTTATGAAATCAGCAATGGTTCCAAGATCGAGAATATTATTTGTATTTAGCATATACACTGCATCATCAAAGTTTACAGGTGTATTTGAATATACCTTTTGTGCAATAATTTTAAGACGTTTGTCTGTTATGTTGTTTGGGAATTCCATTTTTAAGCTTTTTTTTAAATTGATTGTTATAAATAGGTCTGCCAGCTGTCCAGCAGAGTTCCGAAAAAAAGTGCAGGAGAGATATACATGTTTGCCTGGAACATTTTTATAATGGATTCATTAATATTTTTCTGCCTTGCAAGAATCTGTTGATATGAAAAAAGTATTGCAATAACAGTAACAGCAATCCAGTAAATTATACCCATATCAGATAAAAGTCCTGCAAGTATCATAGCCGCTGTTGACATGCCATAACACACTAAAGACCATAAAAGAGCTTTTTGTTTTCCAATCCGTACAGGCAAAGAATGCAGGTTCTCTTTCTTATCAAATTCAATATCCTGAAACGCATATACAATATCAAGTCCTGCAATCCAGGAGAGAATAATAAATCCAAGTATAAAAGGTATTAAGCTGAATTCTCCTGTTACTGCAAGATAACCGCCCATGGGAGCGGCAGCTTCAACAAGACCGAGATAAAAATGAGATGAAGAGGAGAATCGTTTGAAAAAAGAGTATGTCAGCAAAAGAAAAACAGCAAGAAAAGAGAGCTTAAAGCAAAGATCGTTAAGCATATATGAAGAAAAAATTAAAATCAGAGAAGAGACTGCAGCCACCATCCAGACAGTTAAAGGTTTAAGTTCTCCTGCAGGAATGATTCTATCCTGCGTCCTGGGATTTTTTCCATCTATTTTTGCATCTATTACTCTGTTAAAGGACATGCCCGCAGTTCTTGCTGAAACAAGTGCAATTATCACCCATATCCATGTAGCAAAACTGCCTCCCCCGGCAAAAAGAACACCAATAAGAGCAAAGGGCAGGGCAAAAAAAGTCTGCTTTACCATTATCAGCCTTAATATTAATTTGGAAAAAGTTTTAAAATCCATACTCTTTCCATCTTTTATTAACCATATTAATTATATCCTCGGGCATGGATATCTCTTCCGGCCATTCACGCCCCATTCCCTCTTCCTTTGTCTTTCTGGTGGCATCCAATCCCATTTTCCCTCCAAAATCAGGGTATGGTGCTGAATGGTCAAGTGCGTCAAGGGGGCCTTCGGACAATAAAAGATCCCTTCTTGGATCAACATTGCTCAATAATTTCCACACAACCATGGAAGAATCCTGCAGATCAATATCTTTATCAAAAACAGCAATAAATTTTGTTGAGGACATCTGCCCCAGTCCCCACAGGGCATTAATTACTTTTTTGGCCTGTCCTGGATGTTTTTTATCAATGGAGACCAGGGCACAGTTGTGGAACACTCCCTCCATTGGAAGTTCAAGATCAACAATTTCAGGTACAACCATCTTCAGCATAGGCAGAAAGATCCGTTCAGTTGCTTTTGCCATATAACAGTCTTCCATGGGTGGTTTGCCCACAATGGTTGTTGGATATACAGCATCTTTTCTGCAGGTAATGCAGGTTACGTGAAATACCGGATATAGATCAGCAGGAGAGTAAAAGCCGGTATGGTCTCCAAACGGGCCTTCAATCCTCTGCTCTTCAGGATCAACAAAACCCTCTATAATAAAATCAGATTCAGCAGGTACATAAAGGTCAAGGGTTTTAGCTTTTGTAATTTCAATGGCCTTACTATTTAAAAAACCTGCAAACATAAATTCACCAATATCAGGCGGCAGAGGAGCACTTGAAGCATAAGTTACAGCAGGAGCGCCCCCAAGGGCAACAGCAACTTCCATTCGCTTTCCAAGATTTCTCTGTTTATCATAATGCCTTGCCCCATCCTTATTATACTGCCAGTGCATTCCCGTTGTTGCGGCATCATATTTATGCATTCTGTACATGCCGATATTCTGGATGTCACTGTCAGGATCTTTTGTGATAACAATGGGAAGGGTGATAAAAGGCCCCCCGTCATCTGGCCAGCATGTGAGAATTGGAAGAAGATCAAGAAGTTCACTCTCTTTGTCATGGATCACTTCCTGGCAGGGAGCATTTTTTACTTTTTTGGGCAAAACATCGGCAATCTCTTTTAGAGTGAAAAGAGTTTTAATTTTCTCAGTAAAAGTGCCGGGAGGTTTCATTTTAAGGTAGGATTCAATTTTTTTGCCAATTTCATCAAAGGAGTTGCAGTTTAAGGCCATCTGCATTCGTTTATAACTTCCAAATGCATTGATTAAAAGAGGATATTGTGAACCTTTCACATTTTCAAATAAAAGAGCAGGACCATACTCTTTTGAAACCCTGTCAGCTATCTGTGTAATTTCAAGATTGGGATCAACCTCTTTTGTGATTCTTTTGAGCTCACCAATTGCCTCAAGTTCTTTGATGAACTGCTGCTGATTTTTATATATCATAACACCCATAATAATATTGATTAAAGTTGTTGTTAATACTAAAAATTAGGCTGTTTTGTCAAGAAATTTACTTGAGTTTATAGTACTGTTTTCCTGCCTGTTTTTCTGAAAATCATTGACATTGATTCTCTCTGGCTGTTAAACTGCTTTATATCTAATTCTTAAGTAAGATGCTGCTTGTTGTTTTGATTAAATGGAATTTAAACTATTTAAAAATTTTTAACAAGGAGGATGTTATGGCAATTTGTGTGATTATCAAACGTACCGTATCTGATAAAAAAGTGGCAGATCAATTAGCTCCTTTAATTGTACAATTAAGATCCCAGGCAACTGCACAGCGTGGCTATGTTACAGGTCAGGCATTTTCATGTCTGGACTGCCAGGGTGAATATCTGGTTGTAAGTACCTGGAACACTCTTGAGGACTGGAACAGATGGATGCACAGCGATGAGCGTCAGATGGTCCAGAAACAGATAGAGAAGTTGACAGGTGAAAAAACCCAATATAGATATTATGAACCCATAGTGGGCGGGATCATACCGGAGTTTAAAGCAACGATTTAATGATTGCAAAGCCAAAATGTAAAATCACTGTCATTAAAAGGTCTTTAAATCAGGATGTAATTGACACTTATCTGAAAGAAGAGATGAAGGGCAAAGGGTTGTGTTCTGCATTCAAGGAAGGCGATGAATTTTTTGTCTATTCTGAATTTAGTATGCCTGAAAATTTTTGCCACTGGGCATGGGCTGATATTAGACAAGATATTATTGCAGTCATCAACAGTGTTCAATATTCCTGGTTTAAGGAAAAGGGAATAACAATTTCAGGATGCAGTGACTGGTTCAGGCCTGTGCTTTTTAAAATTGAAAAAACAGTTCGATAATTTTAACATTCCGCTTTAACATTGTAATCAGGCTATAGGTGGAGGGGAAGGGGGTAGATCTCCTCGCTTAAAAGCTTCACGTGCCTTTTTGACAGGTATTATTGATTCACAGGGAACTTTTACCTGGCACAACCCGCATCCATAACCTTCAAATCCATAGTGTTTTTTTACATATTTTCTGGATTTGTCCAGGTGAAGCCTGCATTTTTCCTTATCATGGCCGTCTTCAGTGATGGCATGGGCCGGGCAGCGCTTAATGCATATACCGCAGGTCTTATCAGTATAATAGAGACAATAGGCGTGATGGTCGATATAAGGACGAGGTGTTGGTTTGATGGATATTTTTGCAACAATAGATCCTGTTCTCATGGCTTTCCCTTTTGAGGTGATAAGGCCGTCACACAGACCAAATGTTCCTAAACCTGCAGCATGGGCGGCATGGCGTTCAGACCAGGAAGATGCATAGGAAAAATTTTTTGATTTTACAATAGTCCAATTGGGAACAAGCATGGGAGCAACAGCAGGATATCCTTTTTCTTCAAATTTTTTTACAATATGATGTCTCAGCGCTATGTTGAACTTCTCACCATATACCCTGATTCTTGCCCACTCTTTTGCAGGATATTTTTTTGCCTTCTTATTTGCATTACGGACTAATTTTCGTTGCGGCAGAACCCATGAAATAACAGTGAGTTCTTCTGCACTTACATTTTCATCCGGGCAGTGCTGATTAAATACTTCCCAGGGTGTCCAATGAAAAGCTCCCACATGTTCCTTATACTGCTGCCAGATTTCATCAATACCGGAAGAAAAGCCAATTAAAACCTGATCCCATGCCGGTTCTCCACTGCCATCCTGCATGGTGTTAAGAGAAGATTTTTCAACAAATTCTTTAATGTTTGTTTCAATCCACTCCTTGGAAATAGATACATTTTCTTTCATTATAAACTCCTTTGAAAATTTGAAGTTTGAAGGTCCGGTAGATTGTCGGGATAACAATTAATTATTAGAATATAAATATCTTTTATCTGTAATATAAAATAAGAGAGTATCCCAATCATACTGTATATATAAAAAAATTCACTCCATATCCTATAAGAATCAAACCAAAAAGTCCTGTAAAAAATCCCATTATAATGATAACCCTGTACAGATTCTTATTTGCTCCATGGGTTCGAGATAATTCAATACTGTCAAATTGAATTGAGCCGTCTGTAGATAGGTTCTCCTGTTCATACTTTTCAAGAAGTTTATTTTTTTCACGACCCTTGATCATCATAAACATTCCTGCTGATAAGAAGATACATCCTGTGATTATAAACATAATTTTTCCTGTCTTAGTTTAACTGTTTTGATTTTAAATAGCACATTCCAGGAACATTATACAGTGTTCTATTAAATCCTGATTCTCAGGTTAAACATATCCTTTATCTGGACAATTATGATAATTTGATTGGAAATTCCCGGCTTTTTATTGTGATTTGTGTCTGAAAAAGCTATAGAATCCCTATGAATATTGTATCCACCATTGTTCCTATATTTGTTGTCATTTTTTTGGGGCTGGTTGCAAAACAGCGGGGGTTTTTCACCTCTGATTTTTTAGACCAGGCCAACCGGCTGGTTTATTATTTTGCTATACCTGCCATGATATTCAATTCCATTGCCAAGGCCACATTGCGGACACAGTTTAACCTGTCCGTGATCATGATCTGTCTTTTTGTTCTCTTGCTGATCACCACTGTTGCATGGACTATGTCATCACGGTTCCTGAATCTGCTCCGCTCCTCACAGGGGACATTTATTCAATCTTCCTTCCATGGTAATTTGGGATATATCGGTCTGGCAGTGGCTTTCTATTATCTTGGGGACAGCGGTTTGGTGAAAGCCGCCATTATTGCCGGATTTGTTATGATTCTTCAGAATATTCTTGCTGTGATTGCCCTTCAATACCATGGCCGGGCCCGCAGGGGGCGCACCAGCATAACAGCCACATTGAAAACCACCATGGCCAATCCCGTGATCCTGTCGGCCCTGGCCGGAATTCTTTTTTCCCTTTCAGGGCTTCAAATGCCCCTGATTATTGAGCGGGCACTGACTATTATCAAGGGTATGGCCCTTCCCATGGCCCTGTTGATTATAGGGGCTTCACTCTCTTTTAAAAAGTTTAAACCCAGGTTCTGGCCTGTAATGGTCTCCTGTTTTTTAAAGGTGATGATGACTCCGGCCATTGGACTGATTCTGTTTAAGCTGTTCTCCATAGATCCTACTGATTATCTTCCGGGTTTGATCATCCTTGCTTCCCCTACAGCTACTCTGACCTATATCATGGCAAGGGAGATCGGGGGAGATTCTGATTTTGCAGTGGCTGCCATATCCATCAGCACCATATTCTCCAGTGTGACTTATGGACTATGGTTGACAATGGGGTAAGTTATTCCAATATCAACACTCTGCTCTCACTGTTTTCAGTTTTTTTTGGGCAGGAATATTATTCTGCATCTGTCTGAAAAAGCTCATCCTCACAAGCATGGATCATTTGCTGGCAATGCTGGCATACCATATTGAGGTTTTTAACATTTCCTTTAAAAAGAAATTTATTGCAATGGGGGCAGGTATAATCTTTCAGCGTGGGATCACTTATCATTGGTGGAATTATCGGCTCTGTAGTATTTAAATTTTTCATTATTGCTCTTTAAATTTGTTTAAAATGGAATGTATTAATATACCATAAACAGAAGAAAACCAAGCAATATTTTAATTAGAAAAATAGATCTATTTTTGATCTTTTATTACTTTTGTTTGAATTGTCAGATAAAAATATTTGATCTGGATAAAAACAATATAGATGGGATTTGAATTTTTCTAAGAAAAAGTTCTTGCTGTCGAGTATTTGAGAGCCAAAGATCTGTTTTAAGAAATTAAACTTGGCAACATATTTTCTGACAATTTTAAAGTATAAGTTTGGGCTTGATATTTTTTCAAGCTTGCCTGACATCTGTAATCCGAAAATTTCGTCTATTTTGTCAGAGTCCTGAAAAATAGAGGCTGACACCTTTGTATCGCCTTGTGCATATTCTATATGCCTGGAATTTTCATTGGAAAAAAAATAGAACCCATTATCATGACATACAAAATAAACCGGCGATGACCATGGAATATTATTGTTTGAAACAGCAAGCGTCATTACCCTTGTCTCGTTAATAAGGTGTTGGACCTTCTCTTTAATCTCTTTTTTCATTTGATACCATTTTAACCATAATAGTTTTAGCAGTTGAATCATATATAGCATATTTTGATTCTTCAAAATTATCACGTGAAAATCCAATGCTTCCCACATTTAAAAGATATTTCTGGTTGTCTTTCATCTGTATGGTACAATTTTTTGTGATCCGCTGGCGCAGCACAATTTTATTTTTATAGGTGATCAATTTTAATTTATGGGTGTGACCGGTAAAAAATATCCTGGATTTTGTATTGTTAAACAAAGATTTCAGATAATAATCTGTAACATCATATATATAGGTGGTTAGTTTATCAGGGGGAGTGCCGTGAACAAAATGGGCATTTTCAAGTTTTAAAAAGTCAGGAGTATTTTCAAGATATCTGATTGATCTGGTGGACAGGACAGCTATGTTGTCAAGAAGGGGCTGCTTAATGAATTTGGGAAACAGTTCAAGGTATTTTCTGTTAAACATGGCCAGTTCATGGTTGCCTCTGACAGATACCACACTCTTTTCCATCAATAATTTGATGGTTTCTTCGGGTTTGTCTCCATACCCTATAATATCCCCAAGGCATATATATTTATCAATCTGATGCTTTTCCATATCTTTGAAAACAGCTGCCATTTTTAAACAGCTTGAGTGAATATCGGAAAAAACAGCTATTTTCATATTTTTACCTTATTAGATCCAATCCAAGTAATTCTCATGTTTTTTATATACATACCTTATGGCAAAGATTCAATACTTGAACTGATTTTGGCCATAAGGTGTATTGATTGATTATTTAACCGCTCACAGATATTTAAACACCTGAATTCTTTGCAACATCAACAACAGTCCTACCTGGTTCAGAACATAATACAACCGCATTCCTTTTGAAATCTCCATCGTATTTTCTTCTTTTAGTGTCCATTTTCTCCTCCATAATTTTTCATTAT
>JBDLIV010000054.1:0-9187 GCA_039714675.1 Thermodesulfobacteriota bacterium | reverse complement strand
TTAAAATCTTTATTAAATTTTTCATTCACAATATTCATGAAACGATACATATTGGTGGCTTTGATTCTCTCTTCAGACGGCTGCCACAAAAGTTTTGACATTATTGTGCTCTCCTTTTATATACAAGAATTAATCTAAATTTTCAGTTCTCTTATGTTGTTTATGGGCGGCAATCATTGAAAACCGCCCGTGGGGTTATTCATACAGTACAGCAAGTATAGTAGCTTTATCGGTTTTTGCAGTAATAAAATGGGAAGTTGTGGACAGATAATAAGCACTGTCTCCCGGGTCAAGATCATAGGTTTCTGAACCAATGGTCAGATTGACAATACCTTCAAGAACAAAGATAAACTCTTCTCCATTATGCACTGAAAGATCTTTTTCTTCACTTTTTTCCAACTGCACAATCAAAGCTTCCATATGCCGCCCCTGAACTTCCGGAGCAAGGCTCATATAGGAGTAAACATTTTTCTTACTTGTTGCAGAGCTGGAGCGTGTGATCTGTTTTCTCTCATTTTTTCTTGTAATAGAATAAAGCTTGGTTCCCACACCTGATACAAGACGTCCCACAGCAGAATCCAGAGCCTTGGAAAGCTTCATCACAGTTCCAAGCTGAGGGGTTTCCTTTCCGCTTTCAATATTTTCAAGTCTTGCAACATCAAAACCTGTTAAATTTGAAAGATCATCAATGGAAATGCCTCTCTCTTCTCTAAGCTGTTTGATGCGCTTTCCCACTTCATCAACATCACCTTTTTCACCGTTTTTAATATCTCCGGTGAGATCTTCAAAATAATCTAAATTGATATGAGGGATTTTTTCATTTTTTTCCATAATATCTCCTTATCGCCTGTAGCAGTTATTTGGGAAAACTTTGATCTGCTGATTCACCCATTTTTTCTTTAAGTTTTGCAAGACCTGGTCTTGCATATTCCATATGGCCTTCTTTAAGAGTTCTGCCGTTGATCATGGCCTCACTTCTCAATCTTGTGCCGACTGTTCTTTCAAGCTGTTTCCCAAGCCACAGGATACGATCAACATCATATCCATGTTCTATACCCATTTCATCAATTTGTACAAGGGTATCCTCAAGACAGACAAGTCCTACAAATCTTTCATCATCATAATAGTACTCGCCTGTACCTTTTATTGGTCTGTCATCAAGGAAGTTTGCAGGCTGTCCGCCAAGGCCGCCAAGTGTAGCTTCATAATGACAGATACCAGCCTGGAGGGCTGCAAGAACAGATGCAGACGCAACTCTTTTTGTTTCATGGAAATGGGCAATGTGAAGGCTTGTATCCGGGATTTCATCAAGAATCATGGAAAAATATCTGTAAACATCAGCAGCAGATGCAGAGCCGTCATGATCTGCATGCTCAATATCACTTGCTCCAATATCTAACCAATATTTTGTAAATTTTACTGCATCTTTAAGGTCAGTAGCACCGCCAATAGGGCTACCCCAGATGGTGCTTACAGTACCGCACATCTTTATGCCGGCATCAGAGCATTTTTTAATGCATCTTTCAGCTTCTGCCCAGTAATTTGGAAGGGTGGTTCCGGAATTTGCAAAATGGTGCTGCTCTTCTGTTGAAACCATCATCAATACCCTGTCAGGGCCTACACCTCTTTTTTTGAGTTCAATTGCCCTGTCAACAGCACGCTCCCGGATGGTTATAGCTGTAAGCACAACATCATCCATGTTCACACCCTGTTTTGCAGCCCGGCTTGCAAATTTATCACTTTTAAGGTGCGCAAGAAGCTCTTCTGCATCACTGAACTGGGGCATTGCCATTGGATTGCCAAGATTTGTAACTTCAATATTGCGGCATCCAGCAAAAATCAACTCTTCAAGATAGGTTTTTTTTGCTTCTGTTGAAATAAATTTTTCAAGGTGCTGAAAACCATCTCTTACAGTTATATCTCCAATGGTTACTTTTTTGGGCATTCTTGGGAAAATTTTCCAATAATCATATTCTGTCATTTTAATCTCTCCTTATATAAAAATAATGTCTAAATTCTACAATCTTTTCTAATTGTACAGCCAGCAGTGGTTCACTGCAATCCATCTGCGGCAGTTAAAATCTAAAATTTCCAAATGTTGGATCTTCAATGGGTTTTAACAAGCTTACCTCAAAAGCCATGGCAAGCCACTCTCTTATCTCATTAAACTTCAACACTCTATCGTTTAAAAGTCTTGATGCACAGAAAAACGGATGGGCTTCGCCATCATATTTATCAACCATTTTCTGCTGGAACTGACCAATCTCTTCCGGGGTCATGGGATTGCCTGCAGCCTTGCGTTTGGCCTGTTCAATGCTTAAAAGTACTCCGCCTGCACTCTGGCCGCTCATAACTCCGGTTCTTGCTCTCATTGTTGAAAACAAAAAGTGAGGTTTATAAGCCCTTCCGCACATTCCATAATTTGCAGCCCCATTATCAGGTCCTATAACAAGCTGAATTCTCGGCACCTGGGCACAGGATACTGCACGAACCATATCTGCTCCATATTTGCCAATACCTGCATGTTCCGAGTCAGATCCTATCATAAAACCAGGAGCGCTCTGCATAAAAAGCAGGGGAATTTTTTCATAGGAACATCTTACTACCCATTCAGTTACTTTATGAGCAGCTTCATGAAAAATAATTCCAGCTGCATTGGAACATATAACTCCCACTGGCAGCCCTTTAATCCTGATTTTTCCGGTTAGAATATTGCTACCCCGACCAGGGGCATAATCTTTTTTATTTTCTATAAACTGTGATTCATCAGCAATGGCTTCAATAATTTTTCTGCCGTCAATTCCTCTATGGGGAGATGTTGGCAAAAGATCATAAATGGAATCTATGGAAACCTTGGGCTCTTTTGGCTCAAAGGTATGAAGATTAATATTTTGAGGTTTTGTTAAAGATAGAAGTTCTTTTACCCTTGAAATTGCTTCTGCCTGGTCAGAGCACAAGTGATCAGCTCCTCCTGAAACCTGGGTATGGACTTTTGCACCTCCAAGGTCTTCAGCAGATATCTGTTCACCTGTAGCCATCTTTACCAGGGGAGGACCGCCAAGAAATGAAAAAGACTGCTTGTCAATCATAATGGATTCACATGCCATAAATACTATATAAGCGCCGCCGGCAGTATTGCCGCCCGTGCTTAAAGTAACCTGACGAAGTCCCTTGGCAGACATTCTTGCCATATTATAAAATATGGATCCAAAATGCTGGTCATCGGGAAATACATCTGCCTGCATGGGCAGGAAAACTCCCCCTGAATCTGCAATATAGACGCAGTTGAGACCGCATTTTTCCGCAATGGCCTGGGCTCTCATATGTTTTTTAAGTGTAATGGGAAAATATGTACCAGCCTTTACCCGGCTGTCACTGCCCATAATCATGGTCCAGTTGCCATGGATTTTCCCGATTCCTGTGACTATGCCTGCACAATGCACATCATCAACACCTGGATATCCCATACCAAATCCTGCAAGCATGGAAAGTTCAAAAAACTGTGTTCCCGGATCAATAAGATCAGCTATCAAATCTCTTACCGGGCGTTTACCTCTTTTGGCAAGCCTCTCTACGGCTTTTTCTCCACCCGAGTTAATGGCGATCTGCTGGCGCTCTTCAAGCTTTTTCTCTTCAGCTTCCCAGAATGTTCTATTTTCACTCATGGATATATTATCTCCCTTTATAAACTGGTTTTCTCTTTTCTCTGAAAGCAGTCAAACCTTCAATTCTGTCTTCTGTGGGTATGGTCACCCTGTATGCATTTGATTCTATGGCAAGGCCTGTTGCAAGATCGGTTTCAATACCTCTATCTATGGCATATTTTGCCATTTCAACGGCAATGGGACCTGTCTCGGCTATCATATCTGCCATTTTCATACACTCTTCCAGAAGATTTTCAGATGCAGCAACTTTATTAACAAGACCTATATCAAGGGCTTCTTTTGCATCCACTCTGCGGCCGGTAAAAATCAACTCCTTGGCTTTTGCAACTCCGACAATTCGCGGCAGGCGCTGGGTCCCTCCTCCTCCTGGAATAATTGCAAGTCTTGCTTCAGTCAGCCCCATGCTTGCATTTTCAGAAGCTATCCTAATATCTGAAGCCAGAGCCACTTCAGTACCACCGCCAAGAGCAATACCATTTACAGCAGAAATGACAGGTATTGGAAGATTTTGAATGGAAGTTAAAAGATTTCTTATGGTAATAATAAATTTTTTAACTTCATCCTGAGCCAGACCTGCCCTCTCCTTTAAATCAGCTCCGGCGCAGAATGATTTCTCCCCTGCACCTGTAATAATGACACAGCGGATATCATTTCTGTATTGAAGTTCATCAATTTTATCCCTGATGGCATATAGAAGATCGAAATTTAGGCAGTTCATAACCTTTGGTCTGTTCATGGTCAAAACAACAGCCTGATTTTTCTCTTCCACAAGCAACAGGGAATCACTGTTGCTGCTTATATTGTTTGCATTCATAACATTCTCCAAAATTAATAATTTTTAATTCTTAATTCAAAACTAAAAATTCAACATTGAAAATCACAGATTATCAGCAGCCAATATGGCGTGAAATTACAATACGCTGAACTTCTGAGGTTCCTTCACCTATTTCAAGAAGTTTCTGGTCTCTGTAAAATCTTTCAACATTGTATTCTTTCATAAGACCATATCCTCCATGGATCTGGACAGCATGATCCACGACTCTGGACATGACTTCAGAACAATAGAGTTTACCCATGGCAGCCTCTTTTTCAAAAGGTCTTTTATTGCTTTTCAACCAGCAGGCCTTGTAAAGAAGGTTTCTTGCACACTCTATTTCCATGGCACAGTCGGCCAGCTTAAATGCAATGGCCTGGAACTTGGAAATAGACTGTCCGAATTGTTCTCTCTCTTTGGCATATTTCAAAGCAAGGTCATATGCTCCCTGGGCACCGCCAAGTCCCATGGACCCGATGGAAAGTCTTCCACCATCCAGGGTTGCCAGCATCTGATGGAAACCGTCACCTGGTTTGCCGAGAATATTCTCCTTTGGAACCCTGACATCGTCAAAATAGAGCTCTGCAGTGTTGGAAGCTCTCCACATCATTTTTTTATGCATGGGAATAGCTTTTAATCCAGGAGTTCCGGCTTCAACAAGTATGCATGAATATTCAGGCTTACCATTGTCTCTTGTACCGGTAATAGCCTGAACTGTTACACCCATGGTCAGATCACAGGCTGCATTGGTAATAAATATTTTTGAGCCGTTAATAACCCATTCATCACCATCAAGAACAGCTGTTGTTGCACTTCCTCCGGCATCTGATCCTGCTGTGGGTTCTGTAAGACCAAAGCCCCACAAACCTTCTCCTGCACAAAGTTTGGGCAGATATTTCTGTTTCTGCTCTTCTGTTCCAAAATAGTAGATAGGCCCTATGCCAAGGGAATTGCCAGCAGCAACTGTAGCTGCCTGGGATCCATCAACTCTTGCAATCTCTTCAACACCAATAATGTATGAAATATAGTCCATTTCCTGACCTTCATACTTTTCTGAAACAAACATGCCAAAAAGACCGATTTCTCCCATTTTTCTGGTAAGTTTTTCTGAAAACTCCTCTTTTTCATCAAGCTCACCTGCAATAGGCGCGATCTCTTTCTGGGCAAACTTTCTGACTTCCTTACGGATCATTTCCTGCTCTTTGGTAAGATCAAAATCCACCTCGGTCCTCCTTTATAAATAAAATTATTCAAAAGTCTGTTTTTTATTTGTCATTATTACATCTAACCATGATACTTAACAATAATATCACCCGTCAATTTAAAAACTGATCGAGCGCTCAGTCTATATTTTTGAATACTATATTTAAAGGATATATTTTGTCAAATGTTTTTTACATATACCTGGATATTTGCAGGTATATATCAGAATAGTTGAGGTAGTGAATTTGTGAAAGCCTGTCACACAGCATTTATCTGCTCTCACTTAAAAGATATGCAAAACAGTAATCAATAACCCCGGGCAAGAATTTTTCTTGCCTCATCAGCTCCTTTGAAATCATCCTGAATCTCAAGGGCTTTTTTAAATGCTTGATCTGCCTTTTTTAATTTTAGCTTCTTATGGTATGCCAGCCCAAGATGGTAATGAAACAGTGGATTGTACGGGTCTATTTCAACACTTGACTCAAACTCTCCTATAGCACTGTCATACAATTTTTTTTTATAATAGACCCATCCCAGAGTATCAATGATTGCAGGGTGGTTCAACATTTTCTCTTTTGCATTCCTGGCAAGTTCCAGGGCTTGATCTAAATTTTTATCAAGCTGTGCATAGAAATAGGCAAGGTTGTTCATGGCAGGTATGAACCCGGGGTCTATCTCAAGGGCTTTTTTGTAATGACTCTCTGCAAGGGCCAAGTTACCTTTTTTTTCATAAAGTGTTCCAAGAAGATCATGAGGGGATGCAATATCAGGCCGTTTGTCAATCAGAGTCTTATACAGTGCCATGGTTTCATCAACCCGGCTGCTCTTATTATATAAATTGGCAAGTGATAGATAGGGCTGCACAAACCCTGGATTGTTTTCAATAGCTTTTTTAAATTGAATTTCAGCATTTTGATACTCTTGTTCAGTTAAGAAGAGATTACCTTTGATATTGTGGATAAGTGCAATTTTAAGGGGTTTGTCTTTCTCCTTTTTAATAACACTGCTGCATCTGTCATGGGCTTTATCAATTTTTTTCTGAAATACCAGCACAGATATGATGTTTGAAAAAACATCCATGAGATCAGGGTTAATTTCAAGGGCTTTTTCAAAATATTCAAGGGATGCTTCATGCTCTCTTTGAACACGTTTTACCAGACCTTCATTAAAATAAGCTTCAGATCTGCCAGGAGCCTGTTCAATCATATTTTTAAAAATTTTTTCTGCCTTAGCTGTCTCTTTGTTAGCAAGATAAATTTTTCCAAGGAGAATATTTGACTCGTAGTGGACGGGAAGTGCTTTTATTACAGTTGAAATTTCAGTTTCCGCAATTATCAGATTTCCCTGCCTGAAATGGATATCAGCAAGCATGGCCCTTGCCTGGTGCAGATCAGGCTTTGTTTCCAGGGCAGTTGAAATCGGGTCCATGGCCTGTTTCACCTTTCCCTGTTTTAAAAGGGCAGAGCCGAGAAGAAAATTAAACATGGACGAATCAGGTTCCTCTTTTACAAGATCACGAAAAATATCCACTGCCCCGGCATACTCTTTTTTCAGTGCAAGTAGCTTTCCTTTCAGCATTCTTGCCGGCATATATTCTTTCCTTGCTTCAAGTATCTCATCTACAAGAGCTTCAGCTTTTCTGAATTTTTCATGGGCAAAATAAAATTGAGCATAGGAATTTTTAACTGTTGTATTATCAGGTTCAATGCTGAGCGCTTTTTGAATAAGTTTTTCAGCCTGATCACTTCTCTTTGTTGCATTATACAGCCTGGCAAGCAGCATATAGGCATTAACTTTTTCTGGTTCAATTTCAATGGCTTTTAAAAAAGATGCCTCTGCCTTTTCTGCCTTTCTAAAATTCATATAAAAATTACCAAGCATGACCTGGGGTTGAGAAATGTATGGTTTTATTTCTGCAAGATGTTTAAGAACGTTTTCAGCAGATTCAAAATCTTTTCTTGATATATAAAAACTGAATAAAGCCTTGTGAACAGCAATATTTTCAGGTTCAATCTCCATAGCCTTTTTAATGCTCTCTTCAGCTTTTTCATACTCTTGATCTGCTGCATAAAACCTGGAAAAAATCAGGAGGGCATTAACCTGGTCAGGATCAATTTCAAGGATTTTACTGTAAACAGCTTTTATTTTTTCAAGAGGTTTTTCTTTTTTACCGAAAAGCCCTGCACGAAGATAGAGAGCTGGAATATTTTCAGGCTCTTTTTCAAGGATTGTATCAATTCTTCTTTCAGCTTTACCTGTTTCTCCTGCTGCAAAAAAAATAGCTGCTGTTTTAATCAGAGTTTCAAAGTTGTCAGGCTCAAGCTGCTCAAGTCTCAGATATTCTTTGAACATAGCTTTGCCGTCACCAAGTTTTGAATAGGTTTTTGCCAGAAGTTTATGGCCCTCTATGGATTTTGGATCTATCTTAACAGCATTCATAAACTCTATTCTGGCTTTCTCATTCTCATCTTTCTGCAGATATGCTTTGCCGTTGGAAAGATAGTTTTCCAGCTTATTTTGTTCAGAAGAGCATCCTGTAAAGAGAAAAAGGGCAGTAAAAAATAGTGTAAGATATTTAAAATATTCTGCAGAAAAATGTTTCATTAGTATCTCCCATGAAAAAAGTAGTCATCCAGAATGTCGATCAAATTTTTCAGTTCATTATTGCTATATCATATCAAGGATGAATAGTGTATGGTTTTCTCCACAATTGCAATAATAGCATTATGCAATAGCAACTTTGCAGTCCAATGATTAACGTACTTTCTTGACAGTCTCAAATTTAGGCAGACACCTTGAGTTAAAGCATTGTATAAATTTTGTCGGCTCAAATTGGTTTTGTGTGCGATCTCAGTCATACCTTGAGTTTTGGCAATGACGCCAAGGATACACTGTAGAGAGAGGGTGAAAAAAATGTAATAGACGTATGTACTTTTTTTCACACCTTAATCAAAAGTTTTTTAAACTCCTGAAGCTTTTTTGATTTGATGATTGTTATTTTATCCATAGATGATATCATTTCATTTATTATGGATGGTCAAACACTATTTAAATCTCCAGCACAGATGATTAAAACACCTTACATAACCATTGCTGTTACCCTGCCGGTTATGAAGTCATACACATATAAAATTCCTGAACACCTGAAAAGCTTTTGTCTGCCTGGAATGAGGGTGCTGGTGCCCTTTGGCAGAAGGCGGGTGACAGGATATATTCTTTCAGGACAAAAAGAGTGCAGAGGATTTAAGGCAAAAAAAATTATTGACATCCTGGATGATCATCCCCTCTTTCCTGAATGTGAAATATCTTTTTTCAAATGGATTTCAGATTATTATATACACCCTCTTGGTGATGTTATTAAAACAGCTCTTCCCTCAGGCTTTGACCGTCATGATGTCTCCCATGTTTTTGTCACAAAACCCGGGCAGGAATGTTTAAATGAAGGATTGCTTACTCCAGGGGAAGAGCAGGTGGTTGAGTTTGTTTTAAAACGGCACTCCTGTAC
>JBDLIV010000053.1:0-9212 GCA_039714675.1 Thermodesulfobacteriota bacterium | reverse complement strand
CCTGTGGACAAACCTGGAACTTTAGTTAAAAATGATGCAAAAATTATTGTAAAGATTGATGATAATCCATTTGTCAGCAGAGGCGGATTAAAACTTGAAAAAGCCATAAAGAGCATTCCTGTGTCAGTAAAAGATTTAACCTGTCTTGATATTGGTGCTTCAACCGGTGGATTTACCGATTGTCTGCTTCAAAATGGTGCTGCAAAAGTTTATGCTGTTGATGTGGGATATGGGCAGTTTGACTGGACTTTAAGGCAGGATCCAAAGGTTGTAGTAATTGAAAGAACCAATATCCGTCACATGCCATATGAAGTGATTAATGAAAAAGTTGATATTGTTGTAGCAGATACTTCATTTATCTCTCTGAAAATAGTTATACCCAGTGCTGAAAAGTTCATGAGGAATGATACTAAAGTTCTGGCATTGATTAAACCTCAATTTGAAGTAGGAAAAAAAAATGTTGGCAAGGGTGGTGTTGTTAAGGATTCAAAAATAAGAGAACAAGTTATTCAAGATTTGGAGTTTTTTTTCCAGGAGCGAGGATATACTGTAAATCAGGTTATCCCCTCCCCTATTTTAGGGCCTAAAGGAAACAGAGAGTATATTATCTCTTTAAATTATAAAGAAAATTTAAAATAACACTATTAATTTTATTTAAATTCGATTATTTAAATTAAGACTTTTTTATTAATTGATTAAAAGGAGCAGTAATGACTGAAGAAATTAAAGCCATGAGAAATGTGGCCCTGGCAGGCCATGGAGGTGCGGGCAAGACAACTCTTGCTGAGGCTATGCTATTTAAAGCCAAAGTAACCAAACGTCTTGGAAAGGTTGAAGAAGGCAATACTGTTATGGATTTTCAGCCTGAAGAAACCAGAAAACAGCAAAGTATTAATACATCATTTATTAAATATACACATAACAAACATACAATTACTTTGATGGACACTCCAGGGGATCAAAATTTTTTCTCTGCTTCTAAAACATGCTTTCCTGTATCAGACTGTATGGGATTTGTAATTGATGGGGTTGGCGGACCTTCTGCCATGACTGAAGAGGCTGCAGCAAGTGCTCTTGAAGATAATCTTCCCGGGTTTGTCATTGTAAATAAGCTTGATCGTGAAAGATCGGATTTCATGACCTGTATTGATGCCTGTAAAACAGCACTTAAAAAGAAAATAGTTCCGATTTATTATCCCATAGGTTCTGAAAATGATTTCAGAGGTTTTGTTAATGTTATTACAGGACAGGGTTTTGAATATGATGCTGACGGCAAATCAAAAAAAGTTGATATTCCTTCTGATATGTTAGATGAAATTGAGATGGTAAAAGAAGAATTTATTGAGAATGTGGCAGAGCTTGATGATGATCTTCTTGAAAAATATCTTGAAGGTGAAGAGATAACTCAGGATGAGATTAAGGCAACCTTTAGACAGGGAGTTCTTGATGCCCAGTTTTATCCGGCTATCTGCTGCTCTGCTACCAAGCTCATTGGTACGGATACTATTCCGGATATTATCATTGATTATATGCCATCTCCCTTTGACAGAGGCGATTGGACAGCAAAAGATGCCAATGGTGAAGATGTGATTATCTCTCCTGACCCTGATGGAGAGTTTTGTGGATTTGTTTTCAACACTATTGTTGATCCCTATGCTGGAAGACTATCACTTTTCAGAGTAATTTCAGGAACACTTGGTAAAGAAGGCAATATTGTCAATACAACCAAAGATACAAAAGAGAGATTTTCACAACTGCTTGAAATTGCAGGAAAGAAACAAAACAGTATCGATAGCGCCCTGCCCGGCTCTATTGTTGCTGTAGCTAAGCTGAAAAATACTTTAACCGGTGATACTCTGACCAGTGGAAAAGAGATTCAAATTCCAGCACCGGATCCACTGCCCCCTGTTATCTCTTTTGCAATATCACCAAAAGAAAAAAATGATGAAGATAAAATTCATGAAGCAATTAGAAAAATTCTTGAAGAAGATACAGGGCTTGGACTTGAAAGAAATAAAGAGACAAAGCAGACCATATTGTCCGGTAGAGGTCTTGTTCATATTGAAGTAACTGCTGAGAAGATTAAAAGAAAATTCAATGTAGGTATGAACATTGAGACACCAAAGGTTGCTTATAGAGAAACATTTAAGAAAAAAGTCCGAGTTCAGGGAAAACATAAAAAACAGTCTGGTGGACATGGTCAGTATGGTGACTGCTGGATCATTCTTGAACCTCTGCCCAAGGGTTCAGGTTTTGAATTTGTAGATAAAATTGTGGGTGGTGTTATCCCTAAAAATTATATTCCTGCTGTGGAAGCAGGTGTAAGAGAAACTTCTCAAACTGGTATTCTTGCTGGATTTCCCTGTGTGGATTTCAGGGCAACCGTTGATTATGGTTCATATCACTCTGTGGACTCTTCTGAAATGGCATTTAAAATGGCAGGAACTCTTGCATTTAAAAAAGCTGCTCAAGAGGCAAAGGCTGTTTTGCTTGAACCCATCATGAAAATTTCTGTAAAAGTCCCTGAAGACAGCACCGGTGATATCATGGGAGACTTGAATTCAAGGCGTGGCAGAGTTCTTGGAATGGATTCAGAAGATGACAAGCAAATCATAAATGCCCTTGTTCCAATGGCTGAAATACTGCGTTATGCTCCCGATTTAAGCTCCATGACAGGAGGCAGAGGAACTTTCTCTCTGGAGTTTGAGCAGTATGATGAAGTTCCAGGTGATCTGGCCCCAAAAATCATTGAAAGAGTAAATTCAGAAAAAAAGTAAATAGTAATAAGTAGATATATCTTTAAAAATAAAAAAGCCGGAGTAAATTAAACATAAAGTTTTGAATTACTCCGGTTTTTTTTAAATATTCTTTTCTACAAAAAATGAGCAGAGTTAAACATTAATTTCAAAGGTCCAAACCTTGGCAGTCATGCTCAAAAAAAAGAACTGTCCTTTAAAGCTGTCCTTTTCTTAAATTTTTATATCCTTCAAGTTTAACCTTTTTGAGGGTACATTTCTCTTTTATGATTCTGGCTGCCTCAAGGTTTAATGTTTTTTGCCTGTCATCCACCATAACATTAAATCCGCAGTTAAAAGGACCTAAACGGATGGTGTTTTGGACTCCATCGTAGGTTGCATAGATTTTAGTAAATGGATGGGCAAACAGCCATCTGAGTTGAAGAGTTGTGACTGTACGTTCGGAAAAGCCATCCATGAATTTTTCCAGATCTTTTAAATCCTGTTCAACAAGATTGTTCCATCCCAGAATTACGTTTGCATTGACTTTAAACCCTGCCTGGGTACAAAATTCCAGGGTTTCAATGACCTCTTTCATACTGGTACCCTTGTCCAGATATTTCCACATGTGGTCGGAAGGAAATTCAATACCAAACCCCAATGTACACTCTGGAATTTTGTTGCCAATTTTTTCAACAACCTGTTTCAGGGCATTGGTTTCAGCTCTGGCTGCCCGCATGAAAAATCTATATTCAATATCATCGCCTGTGGAAAGGTTGGGTAAAATTGTTTTGATATGTTCCGGTGTAATAGAACCAGTGTTGAGTCGGACAATTTTATGTCCCTGAAAATCAAGATTGTTGAATTCAAAATCAAGATTTTTTCTTTTCCGAAAATGTTCCTTTGAATGCTGAGCAATGGTACAAAAGATACATTTCTTCCAATAACATTGATTCTCAAGAGTATATGAAAAATAGATCCGGCTGTTTTCAGGCACATTATCGGGAATTTCAAGATTCCAATTACCGGAAAAATCAGGCACGTTAAACAGACTCTCAACACTTTGTCCAGTTATCATAAGGTTTTGTGGCAGCTCTTTTTCAACCTTGAAATGGACAGAATTCCAGCCTTTCTGACCAGTGTACCTTTCTGCAGCAACAGGACCTCCCACAATAAAATCAATGTCTGGATATTGTGTGGCCCAGGTATATGCCTGGAACAGTTGGTTAATATAACTTGCACTGATATAAATTCTGCCTTTTTTTATTGGCAGGTCCCTGTCTATATAAGTTTGTTCATCATACCACTTATCATTGTCAGGTTCATGTTCCACCCAGAAAAAATCCCCCTTTTGTCTGCATAAATCCCATGTGTCTGAAAAACCGTTACAAAGGTCATAATATCCGCTTTTGGTTTTATTAAAAAACTGTAAAAATAGAGTATCTTTCATGTTAGATTCCATATAACCGCCATGTTATCCTAAAGGGCAGAAACTGGCGGATCTGATTTTTGGTTATTGGTTTGCTGCACAACAAATTATAAAAGAATTTATGTTGCGTAGTTGTTTTTTCATATAATAATAAGTGTAATTTATTTTAACACAATGACAATTTAAAAATTGAACCCGGGATGGGTCGCAATCAATTTTTTTGTATAGGGATGTTGGGGATAATTAATAACAAGGTTAGTAGATCCTGTTTCCACAATAACACCATTATGAATTACGGCAATCCTGTCACACAGGTATTTTGCTGCCGCAAGATTATGGGTTATAAAAAGAAAGGCCATGTTATACGTTTCTCTTATCTGCTTGAGAAGTTTAAACAGTTGAATGGCAATTGTGGCATCCAGCATGGATGTTGGTTCGTCTGCAACAATAAATTCAGGATCAACTACAATAGCTCTTGCAATTGCAACTCTCTGCCTTTGTCCGCCGCTCAGTTGATGGGGATATCTGTTGTAATACTCTTGTCCCGGACCAAGACCCACTATATCAAGTGTATTAATCACTTTTGATCTTCTTGAGCCCTTATCTCCTATTTTATTTACGATTAAAGGCTCAAGAATAGTTTCAGAAATAGAGAGATGAGGATTTAAAGACTGGTAAGGATCCTGAAAAATCATCTGTACTTTGGATCGATAGGCTTTCATAGCCATCCTATTAAGATTGTTCACAGGTTTACCATTAAGCTTTATGATCCCTTTGCTGGGGGCTTCAAGTTTAACCAGAAGCCTTCCCATTGTTGTTTTTCCACTGCCGCTCTGTCCAACAAGACCAAAAATTTCTCCCTTTCGTATTGTTAGGTTTATATTGTTCATGGCTATGACGCGGGTACTTGTTTTTGAAAAAAAACTCTGCTTTGAACAATACTCTTTTGTCACGCCATTCAATTCAATGACAGGTATCTTGGTTTTTTTTTTATTTATCATTACCATCCTTTTTCAAAACATCTTCAAAACAAAATGCCTGATGTGTTTGTGAAAAATTTACCCAGTTTGGTGTCTGGGTGCAGCACTTTGCTGATTTATTATGACAACTGGCCGCAAAGCTGCATTTATCTGTAAGTGTTATTAAATCAGGTGTATTTTGGATTACAGGTACCTTGATGTTTTCATCAGAGTCAAGACTCAGGTATGACTCCAATAAAATTCTGGTATAGGGATGCCTGGGATCTTTAAACACCTCTGCTCTTTTACCTTTTTCCACTATCTGTCCGCCGTACATAACACATATATTCTCACAGACATCTGCAACCACTGCAATATCATGGGAAATAAACACAACACTGGTATTAAACTCTTTTTGAATTTTTTTTATCTCTTTTAAAATCTGATCCTGAACAATGACATCTAAAGCGGTTGTGGGTTCATCTGCTATTATAAGCCTTGGATTGCATGCCAGAGCCATAGCTATAATGGCTCTCTGCTTCATACCGCCGCTGTATTGATGGGGAAAATCCTTTAAACGATCTAGTGGAATGTCAACTATTTCAAACAAATTTTTAACTTTTTTATTTATATCATGTTTTGACATTTCAGGATTATGGGTCTCAATGGCCTCAATAATCTGTTCGTCAACCCTGATAACCGGATTCATGGCATTCATGGCAGCTTGGAATATCATTGATATCTCCCTGCCCCGAAAATCTCTCCACTGTTTATCATTGAAACCGGCAAGATTGAAACCGTTAAAATTGATGTCACCATGAAGAATTGATCCATTTTCCGGCAAAAGGCCCATAAGCGTCATTCCAATTGTTGTCTTGCCACATCCTGATTCCCCAACAAACCCAAGAGACCTGCCCTGCTCTATGGAGAAAGAGATATCATTAACCGCCTTTAACAATCCTTTTTTAGTGTTATATCCAATACTTAAATTTTCAACATTCAACAGGGCCATATTATCTTCCCTCTTCCTCTTTTCTAAGTCTTGGATCAAGCACCTCATCCATTGCACGGCCTAACATATAAAATGAGAGGGTCAGAAGGGAAATGCAAAGTCCGGGAGGTATCATCCAGTAAGGTGCCTGGAACATATGGCCTGATTTCCAAACCCATTGAAGCATCATTCCCCAGCTTACCTGGCTTGGATCACCAAAGCCTAAAAAGGATAAAGCTGCTTCCACGAGAATCGCAGATGTAACCCTGAAAGTCATGTATAAGAATGCCAAAGGCAGCACATTGGGCATAATATGTCTGAAAATAATTCTGATATTGGAGGCACCAGCCACCCTGGAGGCTTCAATAAAAGGTCTTGATTTCAAGGAGAGGGTTTGTGATCTTATAATACGGGAGACTGCAGGCCACCTCATAATGGCAATGATAAAGACAATAATCCATATATTAAACTGCCCGAACAAAGATGCCAGTATCAGCAGAATTACCAGGGACGGCATAATCATAATTATATCTGCAACTCTCATGAGAATTATATCTGTTATACCTCCTGCATACCCTGATATCATTCCTATAACAGTTCCCAGGACAATACTTATAAATGCGGAAGACAATCCAACAATAAAAGCTACTTTAGCTCCCTCCATAAGTTGAGCAAACAAATCCCTTCCTACATTATCAGTACCAAGAAAATGTTGAAAACTTGGACCCGTGGATTTTTTTATTAAGGGATCAATACCTGTCATTGGGTCATACATGGGATTCAATAAAGGAATAAAAAAACTGGACATTGCCATTAGCATAAATACTATTAAAAGTGTTACTCCTATTTTTCCCAGGGGATTTTGGATAAATATTTTCCAGCCTTTTTGAAAGCGCACTATGTATTGATATTTTGACAAAGATTTATCCTTTTTCAACCATCATTTTTTTAATAAGTTATCCAATTTAATAGGCTATCCGATCTAATAAGTAATTCGGGGGTCCATATAAGCATAAAGCAGATCCACTATCAGGTTAGCCACAAGAACTACTCCAGCAATAAGCAGAAAACATGCTTGAGCCAAGGGATAATCATTATTGCTTACTGCAAAAATCAGTTCCCTGCCAATGCCGGGCCAGGTAAAAACCTGTTCTGTCAAGGCACCGCCATTAATGGAAAAAGCAAGACTTAACCCCACACTGGTTAAAACAGGCAAAGCAGCATTTCTTGCAGCATGTTTATTGCGTATTACTTTTTCAGTCAATCCCTTTGCCCTTGCAGTGATAATATAGTCTTCCTTAAAAACTGAGAGCATGCTTGACCTCATTAATAAAAGGTAGCTGCCAAGGTGAATAAAAAAAAGAGTCATTAAAGGCAGAAACATATGGTGAAGCACATCAAGCAGTTTTATAAAAATAGATGATTCTGTAATCCAGATTTCAGGAGATAAAACTCCACCCAGGGGAAAAATACCCAGCTTAAATCCCAAGACCCACAATAGCAGCAGTGCAAACCAAGGAATAAAAAGGGTATGACAGATTAAAGCTGAAATGGATAAAAAATTGTCAAGTGCTGATCCTTTGTTCCAGGCTGAAATTTTCCCAAGTATTACTCCTGCATAAGCAGCTAAAATGGTTGACAGCGAAAAAAGCAGAATTGTCCAGGGAAGTTTATCCATAATTATGGAGCTGACAGGTTCGCCATAATGAAAAGAAGAACCAAAATTACCCATAAAAAAATTTTTTAAATAGATAATATATTGTTCAAAGGCTGGTCTATCCAGGCCAAGCTGTTCAATAATAAGGGCTTGATCTTCAAGGGTCAGCATTGGATCCACCATTTTTGAAATTGGTGAGCCAGGAGAAAGCCTGAACAGAAAAAACAACAGTGTAAGTATAACAAAAAAAATGATTATAATTTCTATAATTTTATTGAAAATAAACTTTCTGGTTCCCATGTTAAAAAGCCTGAGTACTACAAGTTTAATTTTTTGGTTTTATCACACATAAAGACCAGATACTGCCTATTCCATTGACTTTTTCAATCCAGCCTTTAAAATTTTTAGTGGAAACAGCTTCTAAAATATGTGGATTATATAAAGGAATATAGGGAACATCTTCCATGAGAATTGTTTGCATTTCCCATATGACCTTTTTGCGCTCTTGACTCTCTACAATAGTTTTTTGTTCATCGGCCAATTTGTCATAAACAGGATTTGTATACCCACTCATGTTCCAGCCACGTGGCTTATCATATCCTGAATGAAAAAACGGTCTTAAATAGTCAGGATCAAGATTCAGTTTTCCATATCCTAAAATAAACGCGTCAAATTCTCTTTTTCCTTTTACAGTTTCCAAAAGTGAATTAAAGGACATGGGTCGTGCAGAAACCGGCATCCCTATCTTCATTAGCCATTCCTGAATCATTACACCTGCAAAAGCTCTTTTGGGATCATAGTCTGCCGGCGGGGTCAGGATGACAAGTCTATCCATAATCTTTCCGGAAGGAAGTTTCAACCCTTTGGCTTCAACAATATTTCCTTGGGCATCAGCAGATTGTATCTCCCATGTATATCCGGCATCTTTAAGAATTCTATAAGCCTCATTTATGCGGCCTTGAGGGGTTAATCCGTCTCCATACTTTCGTACATTTGGATTATGCCAGAAAATGTTGCCTGAAGGGACAATAGAATGCATTGGAGTACCATAGTTCTGAAGAATCCGGGTAAGAATAAAATCCTTGTCAATCATAGTGGCAACAGCCTGCCTTAAAGCCTTATTGTCAAAGGGCGATTTTCTTACATTAAATCCAAGATAATACAATGCACTTTTTTTATTCAAAAAAACCTGAATATTTGAATCTTTTTCCAGATCTTCCAGATATCCCGGTTGAATATCCCACCAGTACATATCTATATCCCCCTTTTTAAGGGCTAAAATTGCAACATCACTGGTGCCGTAAATTTTAAACAGGATACTGTCTACATAGGGACCGAGAAGATGATTGGCTATTGTTTTTCCTGTCCCGAAAAAGTGTGGGTTTTTTTTCATGTGAAGATAGGCGCCTTTTTTATATTCAAACAGGGTAAAAGGCCCGGT